>BEIM01000194.1 GCA_002898995.1 bacterium HR36 | reverse complement strand
TTGCGCAGCAGCAGAATGTAACGAATGCAATGCACGAGATCCTCCGCCCGCAGGGTCATTTCGCTTTCCGGCACATTCAGACCGAACTTGCGGTTCATGCGGAAGCGGCCCACCTGGCCCAGGCGGTAGCGTGCGGGATCAAAGAAACGTTCGTGGAACAACTCCATCGCCTTGTCCAATTGCGGCGGATTCCCCGGGCGCATCCGCTGGTAAATGCGCAACAGGGCTTCCTCGTGTGTTTTGGTCTTGTCCTCGCGCAAGGTGTTGAGGATGAGGTTATCTTGGATTGCGCCGAGCACCTCTATTTGTTCCAAGGTACTGAGGACAATCTGGTCGACGTGTTTGGGCGTCAGTTCCGTGCCCGACTCCACAAAAATCTCACCGGTTTTCGGGTCAATCACATCGCCCACTACCAGCCGACCTACCAGCTTGTCCGCCGTTTGTGGTGTGACCTTGATTTTCTCCGTGGGATAGAAAGTGCGCAGGATATCGGCATCGGTCGAGTACTGGGGCGACATTGCACGCAGCAGCGTGGTTACGGGGAACTTACCGGTCTGGTCAATGCGCACCGCTAGCACATCTTTTTTAGTGACACGCATTTCAATCCAGCTGCCCCGCTCCGGAATAATGCGACACCCGTGAAACTTGCGATCCCCTTCTTGCTCTACTGTGAAATCTACGCCCGGGCTGCGGTGCAACTGATTGACGACAACACGCTGGGCACCATTGATGATGAATTCGCCGCCGCCCGTCATAATGGGAATATCGCCCAGGTACACATCCTCTTCGATTACCTCGTCGCCGCGATGCAACCGCAGGAATACACGGAACGGTCGGCCATAGGTTAGCTTCAACTCCATGCAGTCGTCTGGAGAAAAGCGCGGCTTGCCCAATTCGTAGTACAGGTATTCCAGGCGAATACTGCGGTCATGGTTCTCTATGGGGAAGGTTTCCCGCAGGATGGCTTCCAGGCCGATATTTTCGCGTTTGTGCGGCGGAATATCCGCTTGTAGGAAGCGCTCATAGGAACGGATTTGCACTTCAATCAGGTTGGGGACTGGAATAGCATCGCCGTAGCGTCCGAAAAATCGCTTTTCCTTCGGGACGATGGTGCGCTGAGTCGGGATCGGCATACCGTGGACTCCTTAGCTTATGGGAAAATCCGGCGAAGCTCGCTCAAGAGCCCCGCAGCACATTGTCCGATAGTACAAGAGGCAAGCTGGTGTTGGCCAACTTACAACCGCAGCTAGCTGCCACGCTCCAGACGGACTCCCAGCGCCAAACTAGCTCCCATCGGCTAAGAGCCCGTCTCCGACAGATCACAAGGAAAATTCCTCGTGTCAACTTTGGCGGCACGTGGTGTTCTGGCCTCGGCACTGTGCGGGGTTGTCTGCCTCTTCCTGTTCCCGAGCCCTGTGCACGTCGTGAGCGTCGGCATCCTGCTCGAAAAAGTTAAGCCGACAACCGGAACGCCCCCGCTGGCTTTCCAGTTGCCGGGAAAGGCTGCAGCAGCAAACTCCTAAAAGTTTATTCCAGGACCACCTCGGCACCAGCCTTTTCTAGTTCCGCTTTGATTTTCTCCGCTTCCTCTTTCGAAACCCCTTGTTTAATTGGCTTGGGAGCCGCTTCGACCAGGTCCTTGGCCTCTTTCAGTCCCAAGCCAGTCAGCTCCCGCACCACTTTGATCACCTGCACCTTTTGCGCACCAAAGCTCTTGAGAATAACGTTGAATTCCGTCTTTTCCGGCTTCTTTTCTGCTGGCGCGGCTCCCTGAGCGGCGACGCCCGCTACAGGCATAACCGCAGCGGCAGCTGCCGCCTTGATGCCGTGCACCTTTTCCAAGTAATCGGAGAGTTGCACGCATTGTGCGATGCTCAGGGCGACGATGCGGTCGCCTAGTTCTTTGATTTCGGGTGCCCAGACCTGACCGTTTCCTTCTGCCATGGTGTTTTCCTTTCTTGACCAAAAATTATTTTTCCCGCCTAGGCCAGCCTTGTCAAGGCCAGCCCCGACCAAATCTCTTCCGTTGTGCGAAAATTGCGGAGACAGCCAGTGTCCTAAGCTGCTAAGCGGCAGGCGAAGCCTCTGGCTGTTCAGTACGCGACTTGATCTGAGCCGCCAAGCGGGCGCCTGGGCCTCGGAGCTGCGCTACCAGATTCGCCGCCGGGGCCAGGATCAAATTCACCAGTCGGCCCAACGCTTCTTCGCGGGTCGGGAAGCGCTTGGCTTCCTCGAAGGAAACGCTGCGCTTCTCGACAATCGCGATTTTCGGCTCGAAAATTACCTGGGGCTTTTCACTTTTGATCCGCTCCGCCCACTGTTCGATTTCGCGGGCCAGCTGCGCAATGCCCGGACCTCCCCAAGCGACAATGGTCGGCCCTACCCAACAGCTCTCGGGCACCTCCAAACCCAGTTCCTTGAATACCCGGGCCGCTAGCGTGTTCTTGACCATGTGCAGGCGGATGTTCCTCTTGCGCAGGTCGAGGCGCATTTGCGTCGTGGTTCGCGCATCGAGCTTTTGGATATTCAGCAGCACCATCTCCTGCACGTCGGCGAAGGTTTTTCGCAGAGCTTCCATCTGCATTTGCTTGACGAGTTTGCTCATGACCAGTCCCCGATCCGCTGCACACGCTTGTCAGGCACTATTGGGAAAACAATCATATACGTCTCGAGGTCATCCGTGGCAAGGGGCAGCGTGGCAAAATTTCGCACACGGCGTGGTCTAAAAGGCGATGCGGATTCCCGGGCCCATCGTGCTCGAAAGGGCTATGGACTTGATATACTGGCCGCGCACCGCTGCTGGCCGGGCTGCCCGTACTGCTTCGATGAAAGCCTGAGCGTTTTCCACCAGTTTGTCGCTATCAAAGCTGAGTTTGCCCACTGGCGCGTGAACGTTGCCGGTTTGGTCCACGCGGTATTCGACCTTGCCCATCTTGAATTCGCGGACGGCATTTGCAATGTCGCCAGTGATTACTGTGCCCGATTTGGGGGAGGGCATGAGGCCCCGCGGGCCCAGGAGTTTTCCGAGCCGTCCTACGATACCCATCATGTCCTGTGTGGCCAGGGCCACATCGAAATCAAACCAGCCCCCCTGTATTTTCTTGGCTAGGTCATCGGCGCCAACGTAATCAGCACCCGCTTCCTTGGCTCGCTGTGCCGCCTCTCCCGTGGCAAATACCAACACCCGCACTGACTTGCCGATGCCATGCGGCAAAGCTACGGCACCACGAACCACCTGGTCGCTCTGCTTCGGGTCCACGTTCAAGCGCATGTGAACTTCTACCGACTCGTCGAACTTGCTGCGGCGATGCTGTTTGAGGAACTCGACCGCCTGCCGCAGTCCCATCGGCTCCAGCTGGCGAATTTTCTCTTTGAGCTGTTTTAGCGCGTTTTGCTTTTTCTTGCCTAATGGCGGCGCCAGTCCAGGTTTTCGTTTCTTTTTCTCGGCCAAAGGCTGGACGGCGGGCTTGGACTCAGCCTCTTTAGGAGGAGATTCAGTGGGCTTCCCCGGAGGCGCACTAGGAACCGTCTTCGCCGATTCCTTGACAGCAGCCTTGCTTTTGGCCTCGGCCGGCTTCGCCACTTTTTCTTCGGCTGCTGGCGCTGGCGCAGTTCCTGGTGTTGTTTCGGACTGCGGAGTGGTGGCTTTCTTCCTGCCCATAGTTCCCTCAAAAGGCGAAGGGTGATTAGCGTAAGGCTCGTTTCAGAAGACTAGCGACGGTCACGAAGGTAAGCGTAGCATCACGACACGACGCGCAGGCCCATGCTGCGTGCAGTCCCTTCGATAATGCGAATGGCGTGCTCTAGGTCGCGGGCATTCAGATCTGCGAGTTTGCGCTCCGCGATTTGGCGAATCTGCTCTTTGGTAACGCTGAAGTTCGAATATTTGCCGGTTTTTCGCGCTTTCTCTTCAGCCGCAATTACCTCGCCGCCCTTCTTTTTTTCGATAGGAATACCCGCCGCTTGTTTGAGCAGCACTGCCGCGGGCGGGGTTTTGACTACGAACTCAAAGCTACGGTCGGTGTAAACCGTGATTTCCACAGGCAGCATGAGCCCGCGCTGGTCTTTCGTGCGCTCATTGAATTCCTGAACAAACTTGCCGATATTGACGCCATGCTGCCCTAGAGCGGGACCGACGGGCGGGGCCGGCGTCGCCATCCCTCCAGGACATTGCAGCTTGATTTTTGCCTTGACTTCTTTTTTTCCTTTCGCTGAAGCAGGGGCGGGCATGGCTGGCACTCCCTGTCAAGACACAAAGGTGCTAGTGTTGGGGCTTGCATTCTATAGCATGCTGACCCCGTTCGACAAGAGGCCTGTTGCTAAACAGCTTCCAGCTGCCACGATTCTACTTCCACTGGCACATCCCGGCCAAAGATCTTTAACATGACCCGCACCGTTCCTTTCTGTTCGAGGATCTCGGCGACTTCTCCTTCCATGCCCGCGAACGAGCCTTCGCGGATCTTCACGCGATCGCCCCGGCTAAAGCGGATGCGCGTGGTCGGCCCACGCTGGTCCATGGTTTCTGGACGCAGCCCCAGGATCTGCTGCACTTCGTGTTCGGGAAGCGGTTGCGGAGGCTTTCGCGGACCAGCCCCTACAAAGTCAATAACACCCGGGGTAGAGCGCACCAGATAATGCAGTTGGTCATTGAATTCCAGCTCGGCGAAAATATAGCCCGGATACAGTTTCGTCTTGCGGGTGACGCGTTTGCCTTTGACCATCTCGGTGACTTTTTCCATGGGGATAATAACCTGCCCAAAAAACTGGTCGAGGCCCTCAATCTTCACGCGGCGCTCGATCGCCTTTTTGATGTTTTCTTCCTGCCCCGCGGTGACCTTGATAACGTACCATTTTTTGCCGCCTGTCGCCGCGGTTGGTTCGCTGCCGGATTCGGCAACGTTCTCACTGGAATTCTGCTTCTCGGCGTCTTCTGGCAGGATCATGACCACCATCCTGTCCTTACTAGAGTACCTGAAGCGAAGTGGGGAACCTTTGCCTGAATTCGTGCGGCCCTTTCCATCAAGCACCCAATATTCCGAGCAAGCGGCCAAGAATTAGTGTCCAGAAGATGTCCATGAGATAGAGAAATATCGCGAGCAAGACCATGGTGACCAACACGACAATTGTGTCGCGCCACAGGCTGCGCCAGCTGGGCCAATAGACTTTCACCATCTCGTTTTCGGCCGATACCAGAAAATCAGTAAAGCGAGGATAGTTGACCAACCGCCAGGCAAACCAGCCACCTCCGCCTAAGACCAGTAGACTCAGGGTCAGCCGTGGCATACGGATAAAGGAAATCGCCAGGTTCGTGAACGGAATGCTGATGATCCACTCTCCAGCACCGCCCAAGTGGAAACGGGTGTACTGCCAAATGCCAGCTGCCAGGAGCAAGATGATGCCGATCATCGTGCCCCGCCGCAACCAGATTCCCTGTCCCTTCTTATAAACGTTGAGCGAAAACCAACCCTGTTCTTCAAGCAAAAGGCTCCAGGTGCTCAGTCGAGGCGAGCTTGCCCAGCGATAGAGCCAGACCACCTCCAACAATGCCAGGACAGCGAGAGTTGCCGCACCGACATAATTCGCGGCCGCGCCCCATTGCCCCCAACTGAGTAGCCACTCGAGAATCCGACCCGCAACCCACCATAGGGTCGCAGCAACGAACCAGCCCAGCGTGAGCAAAAATACGCCTCCCGAAAGCCCTGGCATGCGGGGAAACACGCGGGGCCACGCCCACACTAAACCCGCTGCCACTGCAGCTAACGCCATCAACTTCAGGCTTCCTCCCAGAATCATGTTACCTTCAAACCACGGGGCGAGGAAGCTATCCCATATTTCTGGCACCAGGTGATGCACGACAATCACACCCAGCCAGACGTACACTGCTCCGAGCAGGCTGGCGAGCGGGAAACGCCAGGTCCAGACACGCCGCTTCTTGTTTTCCCCTTTCAATTCCGCCTTATTTTCGACGGCTTGGGCCATGAGACGTTCCTTGCGAAGCTACCAGAATAAATACTAGGGAGCTCGTGGCAGTCAGCGGGATTCTCGTTAGCGTAGGTCGCGGAGATGCAGTTATTGTAGCAAAAAGGCAGTCGAGGTCGCGGACGCAGCAAATCGCTCCTTCCCTGTTCCCGGCGACTAATTCGTTGGCGAAAGGTTCTGCACTTCGTGGAGCTGATAACCGGGCTGAAGCAGCACCGATTTGACCGGCCTATGCGGATTTATGCGGGCGCTAACCGCTGTCCAGCACAGGGGAGTTCCGAATATCCGGCACCCGGAGCTAAATCACTTGGCAAAGGACCGGTCAGGAAAAACCAACTCCTTTCGTGATCGCTGCCGCCAGGTTCGCCCACCTTCTAGCAGGGGCAGAGGGATTCGAACCCCCAACCTGCGGTTTTGGAGACCGCTGCTCTACCAGTTGAGCTATGCCCCTGAACCGCTGCTATTGTCTGGCCTGTGGCATTTTACGCGCGCATTCAGCAGGCAAAGCCCGTTGGACTTACTTTTTGCGCGACTCTTTATGAATCGTATGCTTGCGTTCACGGGGACAATACTTGCGTAGCTCCAGCTTGTCGGTCTTGCGAAGGTTTTTCTCTGTGCGATAGTTCCGCTCGCCGCAGCTGCTGCACTCCAGCCAGACGTAGTCGCGTTTCTTCTCCGCCATGTTGGCTCCCTAAGAGCTCGTACAGTCGCAAAGCCGATGGGTATTTGGCTGGCCGTTTGGCGATACTCGTTGGGGGGTTCACTGCGCCCAAGTTGAGGAGTTCCGTATC
>BEIM01000193.1 GCA_002898995.1 bacterium HR36 | reverse complement strand
TGAGCTAGGCCAATAGCCCATGTGATCTCTCCCGACAGTTTGCAAGCCTTCTGTTCCTGGATACTAGGGCTGGCTCGACGAAGTGGTAGGCGGGCTTGCCGACAAATATCAACGGGCGCCCTAATGTTAGGGGGCGCCCGCGGAGGATCAACGTCTGGCAAGCTTAGTCGCCCAACTTTTCGCGTAGCCGTTCTTCGAGTGGACGGTCATCGAGTTCAACGGGGATTTGGCCACCCGAATGGAGCACTTGCTCACGCTCTTTCTGCTGTACTCTCAACTGCTTTTCAATTTCCTGAGCAAGCTTCCCGGCCTCCTGGAGTTTGCTAGCGTCCACAGTAAAGGTGGTGCCTTCAGGCTGCATATCCAGGAGCCGCTTCATCTCCTTCAGACGTTCCTGCTGATGAGCGAGATTTTCTACAGCCAATCGGGACTTTTCCACAAGATTCTTTGCCTGGTCGAGAGCCTGACGGCGCTTTTCTAGGAAGGCCTGTTTACTCTGAAGTTGTTGCTCCATGAATTCGAGACGCTGCAGACGCCGATGGATATCAGTCTCTATTTCCTTGCGCGTATAGGCCTTACCGCTGATGATAACAGTGCCATCCTGGCTTTCGCTGGCCTGGTGCAGGTAATCGCGGAGTTTCCGCAGTTCGGCCTTGGCACGGTCGACGTCGGCTTGGACCTTGGAGACATCATTTTGCAGGTACTCGATCTCCACTTCCATCCGCGCGACAGCCTGCTCGTTTTGCCGCAGCTCCTTTTGTGCATCGTTAACCAAAGTACCGAGCCGCTCGATTTCAAAGTCCAAAGGCACATTTTCGCGGATGGCTTGCCCGGAGAAGCGGAAGAGCGTTTTCAGGTAGCTCCACGAGGTGCCTAATCCAATGGTCGAGGCGAGGAACGCCACTGTGCCCACGATGCTCCAGAATTTCCAGGACTTCAACATGGCGTGACCCTCCAATCGTAGTAGGTTGCCCTAGGTTTTGTGGAAGTCGCCCGGCGCTTTGAATTGGCCGGTTCCGATCGTCGTTACTTGCTGAGCCTCTCTATCTGCTTAATACGGTGGGAACGGCCAAAATCTGACACAAGGACGAAAATTTTTTTGCTTCCGCCCAGCTTAGGCCGAAGGCATTGACTCCAACTCCACCAGACACAGTCTACATTTCGCCTCTTCCACGTGATAACGAATGTCGGAAAAATTGCGTCCGGTGCGGTTAGCGGCATATTGGCGGAGACGTTCTTCGCTTGGACATAGCGCACCGATTTCGTTGACCACAAAATCTAGCACATCTTCGAACCTGCGAAAAATGGGCGCAGGAATTCGGTTCTTCTTAGGCCCAAGCTTATTGCTAGTCGGCGCCGCGGACTCCGCCCGTGGGATGTTAGCCGAATTTCGCTTGTATTGGGCGAAGGCCTCCCTGCCGAATAACGTGATAAAAACACTTTCATGGACGTCGAACTTACGGATCTGCTCGAGAATCCAACTGCGGGCGCGTTTCACAATCTGGTCGACGTGATTGCGACTACTGAGGTGGAGAGCCTGGACAATGTCATCCGCTTTCTGCCCACGCACTCGGCGCTCGTAAACCTCCTTGGTCAGCAAGCCGCTACGGTTGGCGTGGTGTTCACACCACTCGACAAAGCTGCGGAAGATGTCGCTAAGCCAGCGAACCTGTCGCTCACGACGTTCTGCTTCGATAACAATCTCGTCGGGTGCCGGCACATCGCCCGGGAACTCCACGGGCGGACTGGTTGCATCTGTGTTGGGATACGTACTCAATATGACCAGGGCGCGACCTTCCTGGCAGCGCAGTAAGTCCATGGCACGCCAGCGGGCCAGCCGACGTAAGTAACATCTCCAAGCCGTATCCCAATCCATACCTTGGTTCAGGTAAATCTGCAAGCGCCGCTGCATGGCTGGCCAGCGGTGGTCGGATGTTTTTTCTTGCAGGGCCGCGCACACCTGCGCCAAAACCGCTTGTACAATATCCTCGGCTTCCTCCTTCAAACGCGGGAAAAGCTGCCTCACATAGAGCGCCAACTCCTCCGAAACCTGGCGACGCGAATTCAAATAAGCTTCTAACCTTCGCCGTGCTGCTTCTGGCGTCACCTCAGACATGGCGATCTCCCGTACCTCTGGGACCCAAGCTAAGATACTAGCCAACCCGATTCTCTATGCTACCAGCCCGTACTACGGGTGCAAGCCCTTAGGTGAAAATTTTCTGTGTGGTCGTAACGACGATGATCGTCATCGTGGATTACGGCATGGGTAATTTGCGGAGCGTGCAGAAAGCCCTGGAAAAGCTGGGACATGGAGCCCTCATTGCTGCGGATGCCGCCACGGTGCTGCGGGCAACGAAGCTGATATTGCCTGGCGTCGGTGCGTTTGGCGATGCCATGCGCCGACTCCGCGCAGCCGGCCTGGTCGAACCCATCCGTCAACACATTGAAGCAGGCAAACCCTTCCTTGGCATCTGTCTTGGTCTGCAGTTACTTTTTGACCGTAGCTATGAAGGCGGCGTGCACGAAGGTTTGGGCATATTGCGGGGCGAGGTGGTTCGTTTCGATAGCGGCAACGGCTTGAAAGTGCCCCACATGGGCTGGAACCAAATAACCCACGACGGCCAATGTCCGCTTTTTGACGGGATAACGTCGGGTAGTTATGTGTATTTTGTCCATTCCTACTATCCCGTGCCGAAAGACACTGAGGTGATCGCCGCGCGGACAGATTATGGCGGTTGGTTCACCTCAGCGGTGTGGCGGGGGCAATTATTCGCGACACAATTTCACCCAGAAAAAAGCCAACAAGTCGGGCTAAGAATACTGCGCAATTTTGCGGCGCTTTAGGCACCGATTCGGACCACATCCCGAGCGAAGTGGCTAGACAGAAACGGTAGCCGAAGGCAAGCCTGATGGCTGGCAACAGGCTGGTGACATCCTTGGGGCCGAGTAAGCGAGTGCATGCCCACGTTCACCGGCTGCCTCGGTGCTTGCGCCAGCCGCTTATGCATCATGCAGTATCACCCCAACTGGAGAAATAGCGGGTCATGTTGATCATACCGGCCATTGATATTCAGGGAGGGCGGTGTGTGCGCCTGCGGCAGGGAGACTTTGCATCGGAAACAGTGTATGCCGATGACCCCGTGGCGGTCGCCGAGCACTGGGCAGTTCAAGGAGCGCCGCGGTTGCACCTGGTGGATCTGGACGGGGCTCGCACTGGCCGGCCGCAGAACTTGCAGACCGTTCGTCGGATCGTGGAGCGGGTGCCTGTCCCGTGTCAGCTCGGTGGTGGTCTGCGGAGCGAGGGAGATATCCGTGCGGCATTTGCGTGTGGCGTGCAGTGGTGCGTTATCGGCACCCAAGCTTTATTGACGCCCGGCTGGTTTGCCGCCCTGTGCCAGGCGTTTCCTCAGCGATTGTGGCTGGGGGTAGATGTGCGGGACGGTTTGGTGGCAACGCACGGCTGGCAGCAGACCATTAGCCAGACCGCGGAAGATGTCCTAGCACAATTTGTCAGCTGGCCGATTGCGGGCTTCATCGTGACGGATATTCGGCGTGATGGCATGCTCGCCGGCGTCAATGTCGAATGGTTGCAGCATCTGGTGCGGCAAACGCAGCTGCCTATTATTGCCTCGGGGGGCGTAAGCAGCCTGCAGGACATAGCCCGACTTTGCCAGGTCGGTGTAGCCGGCTGCATTGTTGGCAAATCGCTGTACGAACGTAAACTCGACCTCCGCCAGGCCCTCGCATGGGCGGCCGCTCAGAGCCATGGCGATAGGCGTTAGCCCGCCCTGGGTATGCTGCGACGCTGGCACACCATATACTAGCTAACTGCGTAACTGCTCCCGTCCTTACGGAAGGATGCGAAACATGGCCAAATACACTGTGGAAGACATTCGCAATGTCGCCTTTGTAGGCCATAGTGCCTCGGGAAAGACTTCCCTGCTCGACACCATCCTGTTTAAGGCCAAGGCGGTGGATCGGCGGGGCTCGGTGGACGAAGGCACCAGCTTTTGCGATTACGACGACGAAGAAAAGAAACGCCGCGCCACTATTGACGCGAAGATTCTGACCCTGGAATACCGCGGCAAGAAACTCCACCTGCTCGACACGCCAGGCTACCCTGATTTTATCGGGCAATCGTTGTGCGCCTTGAACGCCGTTGAAACGGCAGTTATCGTGGTCAGCGCGCCGGCAGGGATCGAGGTGAACACGCGGCGCTTGTATAACGAAGCCAAGCGGCTGGAGTTGGCTCGCCTGATTGTCATAAACAAGATGGACGCAGATAACATTCACTTGGAAGGGTTGATCCGCCAAATTCAGCAGACGTTCGGCAAAGGATGTGTTTTGTTCCAGATACCCATCGGTACTGGGCCGGAATTCAGCGGGGTGGTGAATCTACTGAATCCGCCAGGACAACTGCCACCGGGGCTGGCCCTGGACTTTCAGGCGGCCCGCAGCCAGCTGATTGATGCTATCGTCGAGACCGATGAAGCCCTGATGGAGAAGTATCTTACCGAGGGTGAGGTAAGCAGCGAGGAATTGTTCCGTGTGTTGCCGCAAGCCCTGGCATCTGGGGCGGTAGTGCCTATTCTTTTTGCTTCAGCCAAGAAGGACCTCGGCGTCAGTGAGGCAATGGACGCTTTGGTGGACATCGCCTTGTCCCCGGTCCAAGCGCGGCCACGCATAGCGACGCGCATGCAGAATGGCCAAGCCGAGACGGTAAGACTGGCGGCTAGTGAAAGCGGCCCGCTGGTCGGCCAGGTGTTCAAAGTGCTCAACGACCGCTTCGTCGGAATCCTGAGCTTCATCCGCCTTTTCTCGGGTCGGATGAGTAGCGATACGCCGATTCCCAACGTCCGCACTGGAAAATCGCAACGCTCGCCGGGTCTGTTGCAAGTACATGGCAAAACAACCAAGCCGTTGGCCGAAGCGATTGCCGGCGATATATTCGCGGTGGCCAAGGTGGAGGATTTGCGGATCGGCGATACGTTGGCCACCGACCCTATCCAGCTGCCGCTGCCCACTTTTCCCACGCCGATGTACGGCCTGGCGATTGAGCCGAAGAGTCGCGGCGATGAGCAAAAGATTTCCCAGAGCCTGGCCAAAATGGCCGAGGAAGACCCGACATTCAAAGTCACCCGCGACCCGCAGACCCGCGAATTGGTCGTTACCGGGGTGAGCCAGTTGCATCTCGACATCATTCAAGCACGCCTCAAGCGGCGTTTTGATTTGGAAGTGGTCACCAAAGAGCCGAAAATCCCGTACCGGGAAACCATCACCGCCCAGGGCGAGGGACAATATCGTCATAAGAAACAAACCGGCGGACGCGGTCAGTTTGGCGAGGTGCATCTGCGGGTGTATCCGTTGCCCCGCGAGATTACCTCAGAGGAAGAAGTCCGCAAGGTGTTCATGAACAAGGAGCGGTTCCCGGAAATCCGCGAGGAGTTCTGCATTTACAACTCCGAATATAACTTCGCGTTTGTGGATTGCATCGTCGGCGGCGTCATCCCGAACCAGTTCATGCCCGCGGTGTACAAGGGATGCATGGAAGTCATGGAAAAAGGGGCGTTGGCTGGCTATCGCATGCAGGATATCGGGGTGGAAATCTACTTCGGCAAAGACCACCCAGTGGACAGCTCGGAAGCGGCATTCAAGACGGCGGCCCGAACAGCTTTCAAAATGGCGGTGCTCAACGCCAGGCCCGTGTTGTTGGAGCCGATCGTGCTTCTGGAGGTGACCGTGCCGTCGAAATTCACAGGTGCCATTCTCGGCGACCTCAACACGCGCCGGGCTCGCATCGAAAACCAGGACACCTTGCCCGGCGACCTGCAAGTAATTCGGGCGCGGGTACCGTTGGCCGAGGTCACGCGCTATGCCGCCGTTCTAGGCAGCATTACACAGGGGCAAGGCTCATACACCATGGAATTCAGCCATTACGACCAGGTCCCCGCCCATATTCAGCAACAAATCATCGCTAAGGCCGCTAAAGCCGCTGAAGAAGAAGAGGAAGAATAACTCATCGGCCTCGAGTGCGCCCCCCGCTTTCGCCATCGCCACTTGGGTGGGCGATTGCTGGTATTGTTGCGAAAAGGGAGAAAGATTACCATAGTCATGTACGCACCCTGTCTGTCCATTCTTGGCGGCCTAGCCCGCTGCAGCACAACGCGGGCACGCGTTCCCAGGTGTGTGCAATCTGCCGCATTACCAATGCGCAATCAGGTGTTATCGTAGCCGCACTGCCATGGGCCATTTTGTCGAAAAAAGTGCATGCCAGCCGGACGATTTGCAGCGGTTCCACCTGCCAACGCTGACATTGCAATTCCACGCCGTAGTATTGTCCAGGCCGAGTCCCGGGTGAGTAACCCACAGCGCCTCTTTCAAAGAAAGCTGACGCTTCTTCGAGGGACTCGAAGGCCGAATCCCCAGGCCAACTGGAAACACGCTTCGCTGCCAGCTCCAGCGTTGGGCCCTGGCGAGAAGTGATGGTGATTTCGTAGCAGTCTGGCGTTTCTTTCACGGCAAAGCGGGCGTAGCTGAAGACGGTTGGGAAAAAGATACCACCCAGCATAGCATTGATCCAGGAGTTGCTTTGCCGCTGCCAGATATAGACTCCTTCGCGTTCACCTTCTTCACTAGGCCAAACGACAGCAATACGGTACGCCGCATTCTCCGAGGTGGTGCCCAACCAGGCAGGAAGCCCACGCGGACGCAGTTGTCGCAGGCGAATCAGGCAGATGCCGGCAATAGCATAACCCTGGTGTAGCTTATGGC
>BEIM01000192.1 GCA_002898995.1 bacterium HR36 | reverse complement strand
ATTCTGAATTTGGATGAAGTCCTCAACAAATAGCCTTGCGACGGGCGAAGGATATGGAACTAAGGGAGGGGGAAGCGATGGACCCGATTCGAGAATATGCGTTGACGATGACACGGCGACACTTTTTCGGACGAATGGGGGTGAGCCTCGGAACGCTGGCCCTGGCAACACTGATGCCCGAGAAATTTTTCGCTCAGGATGCTAACCGTACCGGCGGTCTGCCAGGATTGCCACATTTTCGACCGCGAGCGAAACGGGCCATTTTCTTGTTCATGAATGGTGGCCCTGCGCAGATGGACTTGTGGGACTATAAGCCGAAGATGCGCGAATGGTTCGATAAGGATTTGCCGCCTTCGGTGCGGGGAAATCAGCGCCTGACCACCATGACCAGTGGCCAAGCCCGCTTCCCGATCGCGCCTTCGAGATTCAATTTTGAGCGACATGGGAAATCGGGTATCTGGGTCAGTGAGCTATTGCCTTGGACGGCGAAAGTAGTGGATGAGCTGTGCATTATAAAGTCCATGCATACCGAGGCGATCAACCACGACCCAGCCGTAACCTACATTTGCACGGGCAGCCAGATTCCCGGTCGTCCCAGTCTCGGCGCCTGGCTGAGCTATGGCTTGGGTTCTTTAAATCAGAATCTGCCAACTTTTGTTGTTATGACCCCCACGAGCACTTATTACGACGCGCAGGCACTTTACCAGAGGCTGTGGGGAGCCGGGGTGTTGCCAAGTAAACATGCCGGCGTGGCTTTGCGTTCTGTAGGTGACCCAATCCTATACCTGTCGAATCCATCGGGTGTCGATCGGGAAACGCGGCGGCAGATGCTAGATGCAGTCGCACGGCTGAATCAGAAAAAGCAGCAAGAGCTCGGCGATCCCGAAATTCTGGATCGCATTGCCCAGTACGAAATGGCTTTCCGAATGCAGGCGAGTGTGCCTGAGTTGATGGACATCTCGAAGGAACCGGAACACGTGCTGCAGTTGTATGGTCCGCAGGTGCGTAAACCCGGTACGGTGGCTGCTAGCTGTCTGCTGGCGCGCCGCTTGGTCGAGCGTGGCGTCCGCTTCGTGCAGATTTTCCATCGTGGCTGGGATCACCACAACAACCTGCCCCAGAACATCAAAACTGCCTGTATGGACTCCGACCAGCCAATCTATGGACTCATTACCGACCTGAAACAGCGTGGCCTGCTCGAAGACACGCTGGTGATCTGGGGTGGCTAGTTTGGCCGGACCATTTATTGTCAGGGCAAACTTACCCCCGACAATTACGGCCGCGATCACCATCCCCGTTGCTTCACCTACTGGCTGGCCGGCGCTGGTGTCAAACGCGGTTTTGTTTACGGCGAAACGGACGATTTCAGCTACAATATCGTCCGCGATCCCGTGCACATTCACAACCTCAATGCCACCATCTTGTACCTCTTCGGCATAGATGACAAGCGGCTGACGGTTAAATTCCAGGGGCTTGACCTGCGTCTGACCGGCACCGAAGACCACGGCCCCGTTCTTGACCTGCTGAGTTAGCTGGCGCTGGACTTTCCAACCGAAGCGGTGCCTGCTAGAATGGGGTATTCCTGAGCGAAGCCCTGGGGGCTATGCGCTAGCTCTAGAGTCACAGTCTCCGCTAGCCCCGGTGATTGAACCCGATTAAACTTTTGCCTAGAACGGAGGCAGCCGAGGAGATTTGCGGTGCTCTTAGCGGCTGGTTTCTGGTCGGCATTGCTCAACTTACTGATCCTGCTGGTGAGTTTGTTTCTCATCCTGCTGGTGCTAATTCAGCGCGGGCGCGGAGGAGGTTTGATTGGCGCACTCGGTGGAGCTGGCGGCTACAGCCCATTTGGTTCCCGTGCGGGCGAACCAATTACCCGCTTGACTATTGCTGTCGCCCTGGTGTGGATTATCCTGATAATCATCCAAATCAAATTGCTTTAGCTACGGCCGAAATTTCATCGGGGCTGAGCCGTGGTTGCCGATGCCAGTATCGGGCAGGCTTGCCTCCAAAATGACAGTCCTTTTGGCCGCTTTGTAGCGCCGACCACAGCGACGCAAACTACTGTAGCCTGGGAGGAGGTCTGGAAGGTGCTTTTGAGTATGACCGGCTTCGGGTCGGCTCGCCATGAGTCCGAAGGCATCCACACTGCCGTTGAGATTCGTTCTGTCAACCACCGCTATTTCAAACTGGTCTTGCGCGCCAATGAGCCATACCATCTGCTCGAACCGGAAATCGAACAAGCAGTGCGGCAATACGTGCGGCGGGGCACCGTGCAGGTACAGTTGCAGGTTGTCAAGCAACCGAGCGCTAGCGATTACCTCTTAAACCGAGTGGCGGTACGCAGGTATTATGAGCAACTGCGGGAATTGCACCGCGAACTGGGGCTGGACGGTGAACCGGAACTAGAGGATGTCCTTGTGCTGCCTGGGGTTGCGTCCAGCGCCGAGAGCATGCTTCTCTCCCCACGTGTAGACTGGGCAGTGATCCAACCCGCCCTGGAGCAGGCGCTGCACCACTTGCAGCAGAGCCGACGTCGAGAAGGTGAAGCACTAACACAGGAGCTTCGCCGATTGGAAGTGGCGATTCGCGAGCAAGTACAGTTAATCCGCCAACAAAGCAGCGGCCTGGTAGAACGTTATCGCCGACGCTTGCAGGAGCGTGTACAGCAAATATTGGCCGAACAGGGATTGAGCATGCAGCCGGCCGATCTGCTTCGGGAAGTCGCCATTTTCGCCGACCGAGTAGACATCGGCGAGGAGCTGGTGCGTTTGGAGAGCCATCTCGATCAGTTCTTGCGCACTCTGGACGAAGTTGAAAGTCCTGGACGCAAACTCGACTTCCTCTGCCAGGAGATGTTCCGCGAAACCAACACCATCGGCGCAAAGGCACAGGACGCTTGGATTGCCCAGGCGGTTGTCGAGATTAAGACGCTCGTCGAAAAAATCCGTGAACTGGTGCAGAACGTCGAATGAGCCAAGGCAGCGGGACCGGGCGATTGATTGTCCTTTCGGGGCCGAGCGGCAGCGGTAAGTCCACAGTGATCGCGCGGGCGCTGGCAGCTGGGGACTTGCCAATACGGCGCTCGGTTTCAGTAACGACGCGACCGCCCCGGCCCGGAGAACGCAACGGTGTTGACTATTACTTTTGGTCGCCCGCGCAATTTGACGAGGCTTTGCAAAACGGCGAATTTCTGGAGTGGGCCGAGATTCACGGCCATCGCTACGGTACTTTGAAACGCGAAGTCGAAAGTCACCTCCGCCAGGGTTACAGCGTACTTCTGGAAATTGACGTGCAAGGTGCGCAACAAATCCGTCAGCAATTTCCCGAAGTAACCACGATTTTTCTGGAGGCCCCGTCTTTAGCCGACTATGAACGGCGCTTACGCCAACGCGGCACTGAGGATGAAGCCAGCCTGCAGCGCCGGCTCGACATCATTGAGCGCGAACTGGCCCACGCCCCACAATACGATTTGCGCCTGGTGAACCGTGATCTGGAGCAGACCGTGGCCCAACTGCGCCAACTCTTGCGTACAATTATTTCCCGCAGTCCGAAGGCTCCATCGGGGGCATGACCTATGATCGAAGACCTGAAAGAAGAGGAAATCGTGCGCCAGGCCGGTGGCCGCTTCAAATTGGCCACCCTCATTCAAAAGCGGCAACTGCAATTGCTCTACGGTGGCCGACCTCTCGTTGACCTCAAAACCAATGATTTGACGAGAATTGTCATCGAGGAAATCAAACAGGGTAAAATCACCCTGGATGTCAAGGGCGAGGTCAAGGAAGTGGTTAATCCGCCGCCTTTCGAGGCGACCATTCGCAAAGCAATCCCGCGGGGCGAACAGCTTCAGACGGATGGGGATTAGAGCGTTTCTCAGCGCCATGTGTCGGCACTAACGTGTCGTATCAACGGCATCCTTTTCCCCCCATCCACGACATAGCACGTGGGTCAACCGCGAGGCAAGCCAGCGGGCCTGCAAGGAACAGCGCACTTACTGGAAACCCGAACGCACAGCCACCTTTTCGCGAGCGGGCTATCGCTGGGTTAGGCCAGCCGCTCGCCGTGGGTGAAAGGTCGTGCTTCCCCTCGCCTTTGCGCGAACCAGGGCCCATTCATCCCACAGCGGGCCATGCCCAAGCAAAAAGCCCTTTAGCGAACTGGGCGGCCTGGAGCGGGTTTTGGTGCATACGATTCCGGAGCCAAGAGCTGATCCGGTGGATACTTACGCAGTTCGAAAAACAATACGGCACAGGCGGCAATCATGGCGAGTAATGAGATCACCATGAGCACGGTATAAGCGTCATTGCGGGGTCTGGGTTCGTAACCTTCCATTTCGCGCCGCGGCATTGTCAAGTCTCCACGTAACTGGGGGCTGGGACAGCCCGTTGACTGAGCTAAATTTTCCTTTAATATCCATTCCCGAAAGCGTGAATTCTGGACGGCGATTACGGTGCTGCAATGACACGACTGGCCACCTGATCCCCGACCCGGGCCTGTTTGGCTTGCTCTCGATTGATGAATTGAGCGACCGCGCGGTGCGGTTCCACTTCCAGAACCACGACACGGCCGATGTAAGCCGGCTGCGGTTCGAGACGGAAGACCTCCAGCGTGTGGTTCTTCATCAGGCCTGCATCGCCGCCGATCGAAATTTCGATTAACCCATTGCCCCCGATCCGCAAGATTTGCCCGCGCACGTTATGTGCAGGAGGGCGGGGTACCACTACGCCCGCTTTCGGCTCGACAGCCAGCCCCTGCCTCCGTTCGCTTTCTAGCTCACGTTGCAAACGAGTTACCTCTTCCATGAGCTGCCTGACCCGATCCTGAAGCACATTGCGCGCTTGTTCCTGTTCCACGCGGCGGACACGTTCCAGTTCGGTCTTCCGCAACTGTTCCTGCACCTCTGCCAGAGCACGCGTTAGCTGCTGGTTCAGGGCTACCAATTCTTTCTGCTTCTGGTCTAACTCCGCCGTCAGCTGCTGTAATCGCACCTGACTTTCCTTGAACTTGTTTTCCACGTCATCGGCACGTTTTTCGGCCTGAGCGCGTGCCGTCCGCTCCTGCTGGAGGAGCTTATCTTTTTCCTTGTCTATGACGTCCAGCCTCTCTTTCGTTTTCCTAAGGTCGTCTGCCAATTGGCTGATGTGGTCATCTCGGGCTTTCAGGTCGTTTTCCAAACTGGCTGCCTGCTTCTTCCAACCTTCAGCGACTTCGTACCAGCTGCGTCCGCTTTTGGGGTCCTTGATGAGCGACATGGCACTGAAGGCAAAACCCAGAAAGACCAGGGCCATGAAGAAGTTAAGGATAGCGAAGATTCGCCCAATCAGCGTCATGGTTGGCTGCTCCTTGGTTACCCGCTAGCCTCCACCCCTACTGAATTCCCCCGTGGGTGCGGTTTGGCGTCAAGTGTGACGGCTGGTCAATGAGCCAGAAACGCTCCCATTCCTCCTCAATCATACGAAGGTTTTCCGAAACCGTCAGCATCTGCCTCATGCGCCGATCGGGATCACTCGACCAGATATTCAATAAGCATCCTGACTGGCTAACGAACAACACCACAAGAAGTATCCAGCGGGCCATGCGCATGACCGCCATTTCCCAGCTCTCCCTCGAGGACACCCGGCACTGCAAAGCTTGCAGTGCACCAGGGGTGCTGCCCTTCAGCGTGATTATCGGCAATAAGCCGGGAAAACTTGAACGGTTTTGCCGACTGGTGGGCTTGTAACGTCTAGGGGCGGTTACGAGGACGAAAGAACCACTTCGGCAGGAACGGTCTCGGTCGTTTCGACGGCACTGCCCCGGGCCTCAGCACCAAAGTCAGCAATATCTAGCTGACTGATTAGCTCCTCCATTTTCTTGCCCGGTTTGAACGTGACGACGAGCTTCGGAGGCACAACCACGGGCTGACGCGTTTTCGGATTGCGGGCGTGTCGGCCGCGACGCAGCTTGACCTCGAAAACCCCGAAGTTCCGCAGCTCAATCCTGTGCTCTTCGCTTACTACCAGCGTTTGAATAATCAGGTCGAAAGTCCTCTGCACAATTTCCTTGGTCTGCGTCTGCGTCAAGCCAGTTTCTTCGGCAATCTGTTTGACGATTTCTTTCTTCGTCACGAGTTTACTCCTATCCCAGCCTCAAGTCTTCGACAGGGAGACCGCGCTGCGAACTCTCCCGCATTTCCATGAATTACTGACCGCTGCATCCTTCGGCCAGTGCGCTCAGTGTAAGGAGCGGGCGGCGACCCGTCAAGCAAGGTGCGGGTAAACTCCCCTGTCAATTTGTCAGCTGTAATGGCGCTTGTCGCCGTTGCAAGAGAATCTAGTCTGTTCCCCAGTGCCGCCAAGCGACACAATAGGAGAAAGAAGTCTGCTCGCTCTTCGAGGGAATGGACATGTTGCGGGTATTGGTAACAGGCGGCTGCGGATTTATCGGCAGCAATTTTGTGCGCTATTTGCTCGGGCAGCGTGCAGATGTGACGGTGGTCAATCTGGACGCGCTGACCTACGCGGGGAACCTCGCCAACCTCGCTGATGCCCTGCATCACCCTCGCCATCACTTTGTCCAGGGAGACATTGCCGACCGCGATTTGGTGCGGCGTGTTTTTTCCGAGGGGTTCGACAGCGTGTTTCACCTGGCCGCTGAATCGCATGTGGATCGTAGCATTTACGACTCAGGACCGTTTGTCCGCACGAACGTCCTCGGCACGCAGGTGTTACTAGATGCGGCCCGAGAATTCGGAGTGCGGCGGTTTATTCATGTTTCCACAGATGAGGTTTACGGTTCTTTGGGGCC
>BEIM01000191.1 GCA_002898995.1 bacterium HR36 | reverse complement strand
GGGGTTGGGTACGGCATGGGCGTTTGCTACCGGGTATGTCATAGGGTTAGGGCTGGTTTTCCTGGCACGCTTTCTCGGCGGCAAATGGAAAAATATGCGCGTTATCGAACCGGCTCCACTGTTGCAAGTGGACGCGCACGCATCATTAATAAAGGTAGAAATCGAGATGGCTGAACATGTCCGACCGTTATCACAGCGCCACACTTAGACCTCGACAAGCGCGCGGTTTTTTTAAGAGGGCACAAATGAGCTAAGCCTTATCGCCCGGGTTGGAGTTGGCAGGCTGTTTCCATAGTTTTTCGGCTAAGCGCAGTTCCTGTTGGTAAAATCGGCGAAGCTCATCGGCCTTGGGAACATGGCCGCGGAGAACCGCGCTATAGTAATAACAAAAGGCGCGGCCGAGGGCATAGGTGCTAGTTCCGGCAAGCGTAGCCGCAGCGACGCTACCCAATCCAGGAATTAGCTTAGCGGCTTCGCGCACTGTTTGGCGTACCAGCAAGCCCAGTCCTAGAGAAGCTGCCAATTCGCGGAAGCGTCCGCCGGTTAGAGATTGGCCATAAAGCTCAGCTAAGTGGTACACCAGGCGTACTTGGATAGCGGGTAGAACGAGCATGTCTATCCAGGGCAGGGGAAAGGTAGCGGCCGCGGCGGCGAGCGAACTGTAAGCAAGGATATAGGGTAAAGCGCGGCGTTCGTGCCAAGAAGTGAGGGTTTTTTGCGCTTCCTCCAATTGCACAAATGATTGTTTGTAAATTTCCGGCAAAAAGCGTAGTAGAGTTTCTTTCAGAGCCGGGCCACCATAGTTAGGATCGTTAAATCCTTCTTCCGAAGGTGTCAAATCTAGAGGTAGCAAGGTGTCGATCAAGTCGGCAAAGCGCTGGCGATGTGCCTCTAATAAACGGCGAAGCGGTTCAGGGACCAAGCTTTGTTCCGCAGAAGTACCGAAAAAATAAGGTTCGACATGTTGTTGGCCGGGATAAGCTTCATGTAAACAAGTGATCAGCAAAATGACAGGGCGTGAAGGCTCGGCGGAACGCACTTGGCGCAGCACAGCCAGCAATGGGTCTAGGGCCAGATCCGAGCAGCGAACAGTGACCAGGAGTGCGTGGGCTTGCTGCTCGAACTGAGCTAAGTCCTGACGCGGATCGTAATAATCCGCTTCTTGCGGACTGCGCGTGTCCAGAAATGCTAACAGAGGGGCAGCTTCGCTCGGGAAGTAGTAAACGCGGGAATGTTTGGTCGTGGCACGAAAACCTTTGCCGATCTCTGCATCAGTGGCACCAGTGAGATAGCGAATAACGGAAGTCTTCCCGGTTTGGGATTTGCCGAGAAGCCATAGGAAAGGTACCGCGAGTTTCTGGCGGAACGGCGCAAGCTGGCGGCTCAAAGCGTCTTCGGAAAATCGTTGCTGCCAACGCCGCCACCAGCTACGGGACATAAGGCACCTAGTCAGGCTGCAAGCAGGCCGTAGTCCTGTAGAGTACGGCGAATTCTGGCTTCACCAGCGGCATCCAGCGGACAAAGAGGCAAGCGGAGTTCGCCGCTGTCCATACCCAGGAGTTTCATGGCCGTCTTGATGGGAATGGGATTAGTGGCAACTCCGAGCAGATCGCGGCACAGCGGGAACAATCGGCGGTGCCAGGCTATGGCTTCGTCGATTTGGCCACGCTCAAAAGCAGTAATCATGGCCTTCATATCCCGCGGGAGGATATTGCCAACGACGGAAACCACACCGCGACCGCCAACACTCATAATAGGGAGAGTAAGGCTGTCGTCACCGCTGAGGATGGTCAGGGGAGTAGTCAAAGCAATCTGGGATACCTGATCGAGCGAGCCGCTCGCTTCCTTGATGCCGACGATGTTGGGAATCTCTGCTAGCCGAGCAATGGTTTCTGGAAGGATGTTGGAACCGGTGCGGCCGGGAATGTTGTACAGGATAATGGGAAGGTCCACGGCTTCAGCGACGGCAGCGAAATGGCGATAGTAGCCTTCTTGAGTCGGTTTGTTGTAATAGGGGCCGACCATCAAAGCGGCGTCGGCGCCGGCGCGCTGGGCAAATCTGGTGAGGCGAAGAGCTTCGCTGGTGCTATTGGAGCCGGTGCCGGCCATAATCTTGATGCGTCCGCGTGCGCGTTCGACAACAGCTGCAATGACTCGCTCATGCTCCTCATGGTCCAGAGTCGGCGATTCTCCCGTGGTGCCGACGGGAGCAAGGCAGTCGGTCCCCTGATCGATGTGCCAATCTACCAGGCGATTGAGGCGCTCCCAGTCAATTTCGCCGTTGTGGAAAGGCGTGATCAAGGCGACCGTTAAACCAGCGAAGCGTTCCCCTTTGGTGCGTGGCAGAGTCGCAGCGGTGGACATAAGTGCTTCCCCCATTGGTAGCAGCGCCACGAACCGATGCGCGCTGCGCTTATTGCGTCAGCAGCAAGGTTCTGCTAGGTTGCAGTATGCACAGTAACTGCGAAAAAGCAAGCATCATTATTATGGGCGGGTGTAAACGATACGCCAAACCCTTTCCCATGCGGGCGGAACGGCAAAGCAAGAAGAGGTGAGGTACCTCATGGACAAATGGCAGGTTCGTCCAGCAACGGTCGCTGATTTAGAAACCGTGGTCGAGTTCAATCTGGCGCTGGCGTGGGAGTCCGAGGGCAAGAAACTGGACTCGTCCCAACTGCGTGCCGGTGTGGCGGCGGTATTGAACGACCCAGCGCGAGGCCGCTACTTCTTAGCGCAGCAGGGGCAGGTGGTCGCAGGCCAGGTTATGATTACCCGGGAGTGGAGCGATTGGCGGAACGGTTGGTTCTGGTGGTTGCAAAGCGTGTATGTGCGCCCAGAATATAGGCGGCAAGGTGTGCTGCGAGCGTTGGTGGTATTCCTAGAAGAGCAGGCACAACAGCAAGGGGATGTAATTGGCCTGCGGCTGTATGTGGATAAATCAAATCACCTCGGCCGTACTGCGTACCACGCGCTGGGATTGCGGGACACAGCTTACACGGTTATGGAGAAATATCCCTGGGCAAGCGCTAAGCGCTAGATGCGTCCGACCTCTTGCAAATCGGATGGAATAGCCTAGGATTTCGACATAATAGCAGCCTGCTGGAACAGTGGAAGACCGAGGTTGGAAGAAGGGGCGGAAAAAGGGGGCCTGGTCGGGCGGAGGAAATTCTGTCACAAGAATGGGCACCGCATAGTAAATCCTAGTGGGAGCAGAAATGCGTAAGGAGTCAAGACATGAGTGGTGCATCTCAAAACCCCGAGTGGGTTAAGACTTGGCCGCAAGTTCAGAACAAAGGAACTGAGACCTCGCCAGAAAAACCGACGGGAGGTCCTCAAGGTTCTGCTAAACCCGGGAGCGGACCGCCAGCTGGAGAGGCCGGCGGGAGCTCAGGACCGCCGATCAGGGTAAGGGAACCCGTTCCACCGGGAACCGCAGGGACGACGGCGAGTAAGACGGAGTACGTTGCGCAAGTGACTTATTTTCGCAAGGGGTTTCGTGAGCGGTGCTATCCGCTGACGGTACAGCTGACGACGGCGAAATCCAGTCAAGCTGCACCATTGCCCGAAGGTGCGGTAGAAGTGCGGCCGTCCTTGCCTGGCGCGCTGGTTTGGCCACAAAAACAGACATTGGGAGGTGACCAACGAGTCGCGCGGTTCTGGGTTCTGCCGTTGGCTACAGGCAAGCTGCCCGAGGCGCACGTGACCATTAGTGGCGGCAGTAACGGGCCCCAACGCATTGCTCTGCCCATGAAGGTCAAAAAGGGTCGCGGCTTGCTGTTCTGGTTGTGCGTCTGGTTGACGGTCCTTGTACCTGTTGGTCTATTTGTTCTTCGCTCTCTGCCGTACGACCAAGTCATTGCCCACTACACTGCCATGCGGCCCAGCCCCGTAACTGGTGAAGAGACACACGTCCCATACCGAGGGCGGGCAGCCATAGAAGCCTGGTTGAAAGACCGGGTCAACGAGGCGGAAGCGGTACCTGCGGGCGATCGAAGTGTGCGGCAGTGGCTGATGTGGCTTTTAGGGCGAACGGGGTCGTGGCTTCCCGACCTTTATGACGGCTACGAAATCCTGTTGCAGGAGACTATGCTGGCCGAGCCGGCGGCCTTTGCGGTGATGCTCTTCATCACCCTAGCAGTGGGTTGGTGGACAGGAGCGCGGCGCAAGATGCTGAAAAGTAAACCATTTCTCCTGGCCACACCGTAATGCGACGCCTCCACGGGCGTGAGTAAGCGCCCGAACTACAGCAAAGCCCGAGGAAGCTCGGGCACCAGAGCTAAACCTTCGCCAAACCCTGTGTTTCACTCTTTTCAGAGCACTGAGCCTGCGGGAAGATCAGCGTTGATTGGCGAACGTTAACATGACCCCGGTGGGAGTGGCTTCGCTGGGCGCGAGCACGCTATCAAATCGGTCGCAACCTGCAGCAAGTTTGCGGTCGCGATTGAGATAAATGTCATCGCGCAAATGGCCGCAGAGCCGAAAGCGCTGGAACTTGACGTGCCCACCTACATAAAGCACGTTCTGCCCTAAGCCAGCGTGATTGGGACTGTTTCTCGCCTGCCAGCCGGGATCTTCCTCATCGCGAGGCGGTCTGTCGGCGAGGATCGGCAAGCAGCCTTCATCACGCAGGGTCAGACCGCACAATCGGTCCCCGTTAGTGCGATACCCAAGATGGTATGCGTAACATCCACTTAGCCGTCGGCACCATTCCCAGTACAGCCGACGACACTCCCCATCCGGAGCCATTCCCCAATCACACCATTGCTTGAGCGTGGGCCAATCCTGGGGCAGGGGATTGCCGTTACGCCGATTGGCGGGGCAGACTACGGAGAGGTCATGGTCCCAAATTCCTGCATCCCGCAAACGCAGCACGAAGACCCCGGCATGCGCCAGCGGACCCCGCTCTTCTACGGCCGGAAACTGCTCCGCGTGCTGCTGGGCATACTGGCACAAACAATCGTAGAACTTCCGCAGGTTGTTCTGGCAGGCCATGATCTTTTCCCGACTTTTGGCTTGCAAAACCGCAGGCGGAATCAAGGCGGCCACTAGCAAACCCAATACTACGATCACCAATATGTCCACTATCCGCCAGCGCGACTGGGCGGCTGGGGCAGTCCCCGTACTCCAATCCAAGTAGTCTCTGGCACTACTAGCGTTACCCAACCCAGCCGAGCTATCCTGCGTAGTCTTCGCTGCAACAACGGATTCCGGGCGGCTGGATTGGAAACCAACAGCGGGACCAGCGGACGGCGCTTGTTCCACCCGCAGCAGGGTTCTGAACCAAAGTTCGTCGGGCGGATCGGATTCGCCCAGCGGCAACAAACGAAGCCAGTGCCTAAGGCGCTCTACTTGAGCGCGATGCTCTGGAGAATTCGCCAGGTGATTGTCCACTGCCTGGCGCTCGGCGTCGTCCAATAGGCCCAGTACGTAGCCAATCAAGTCTGCTTCGTTCATGGCCGGTTCAGAGGCAAATGGTGTCTTGGCTAAGGCAGCGAATCCTGGCCTGGGGATTGAATGCGTTCCTGAAGGAAGTCGTGAAGGCGTCTCAAAGCGACATGAAGTCGGGATTTGACGGTTCCTACGGGGATGCCCAGGATTTCGGCGATTTCCCGGTACTTCAGTCCGCGGAAGTATGCCAAGAGCACGACGGCCCGCATCGGCTCCGGCAATTGCAACAGCGCCTCTTGTACCAAGCGTGCACGTTCTTTTTCTTCAAGACTTTCGAGCGGCTCTTTTCCTGGCCCTCGCAGCGATTGAAGCAGGGAGCCTGTTCCTTCATAGCGTCCGAAATCCGCAGTGCGTTCCAGGCTTGCAGCCTGACGCCGGGCACCGCGCCTTAAGGCATCTATCGCTAGATTGGTAGCTATGGCGTACAGCCAGGGTCGGACTGGGCGCCCCGGCTGATATTGCTCCGCACGCTCTAAGACGTGTAAGAAGGTGTTTTGGAAGATATCCTCGGCCAGTGTGGCGTCGCCCGTAAAGCGGCGCAGATAGCTGTAAAGCTCCCGTTCGTAGCGCCGCAGCAATTCGCCCAGGGCCTCCTTGCACCCCTTTTGGAGCTGGGCCATCAATTCCTCGTCGCTAAGCGGCTGAGCATGGTCTCCAGTCAACACTGGCCACTCTGAGTTACGCGAAGGTTCTGGAAAAAGTTCACGGCTAGGCGCGTGTCCTGATGCCCTCGCTGGCATTGTCCGCGGTCGCGCCTACCCGGTCAAGGCTCACCCCAGCGTGTTGCACTTTTTCTACCAGCTGTACGTATGCCGACCCGTAAGCATGCAGCCGAATTCGTCGCCTGGTTGGTCCCGTGATCGCCAAGGTAATTTCCAAGCGCTCCGGCGGCAAAACTGACTGCACACGGTCTGCCCATTCAATGAGACACACACCATCCCCGCCAAAATACTCATGCACCCCCAGATCCACGAAATCGCGCACGCGGTTCAATCGGTAGGTATCGAAGTGATAAATGGGGAGCCGGCCTTCATACTCCTGAATGAGAATGAAAGTCGGGCTATTGACCAGTCGGCTATCCGGAGTGCCCAGCGCGTCGGCCAGGCTGCGCACGAAGAAAGTCTTGCCTGCACCTAGCTCGCCGATCAATCCGATGACCGCACCCGGGAAGAGATGTTTAGCAAGCTCGGCAGCCAGGCGTTTAGTGCCCACGACGTCTGGCACTTCGCATTCCCAGGTCGCTTGCGCTAGTTCATCACGGGCTGTCATCGCGAGATACTCTCGGAAGTTCGAGGCGACACGACATTAGTCGTAGGGCCTGCTTTGGAATTATTGCCAACATGCTGCATGTCAGCCAGGTCACGTAGTATGGGAACGGCGGCAGATAAGGACGAGCTATACA
>BEIM01000190.1 GCA_002898995.1 bacterium HR36 | reverse complement strand
GATACCGCCGCGCCAACACCGTGTAAGGACTTGCAGGCGCAGGCCTGCTGGTATCGCTTTCCTTAGAGGAAGACGCTGCTGGATTCGGTTCTGGACGTGTTCGCCTGGCCATGCTTTTTCCAACTGCTAGCTGCTGCACACAAAAGGCGCCCGCGGCAGGTAGCTGCCAGAGGATGATCCAGCGCACAAGAGGCCATCGCTTATGGCTGCTCCTTTCGGCCTGACCAGGTTCACGACTCCCCTTTGCGTGGGTCCCCTGTCAGCCCCTTACCGCGGACATGCTAGCCATTCATTATCACAACTCGCTCACAGGCTTTCCAGTGTCCCGCCAGGTGATCCGCATACTGCGAATCTGCGGCGGATTGCCCTCATCCCCCAAGCGGTCATAAATTCGTTCCGCCACTTCTATATTACGCACCACCTCGCCAAAAATGACAAATTCACCATCCCACATAGGCGCCTCGTTGAGGCCGATGTAAAAAAAGCAGCCTAGCCAGTGGCAGAAGAGCGTGCCGGCCTGGTGGCGGACTCCTCGTGCTTTGGCCTGTTCGGGTAATAGAATCTCAGGCTTGAGCCAGAAGCCGATGCTTGCTGCGTCCTGCGCATTAGCTTCGGGCGAACCGCCGCCAATGGCGCGCGGCAACGCGCGTTCATTCCGATCCCCCAGGCGTATCTCAAAAAACAACCCGTCGTAATAGCCGCTTTCTACCAACGCGACGAACGCCCGCACATGATTGGGGGCAATTTCCGGCCGTAGCGCCAGCTCAAGTTCGCCCAGCTCCGTGTCCATCACAGCTATCGGCTGCCGCAGCGTCCCAGACGGTGTCGC
Source organism: bacterium HR36 (assembly GCA_002898995.1). Taxonomy (GTDB): domain Bacteria; phylum Planctomycetota; class Planctomycetia; order Gemmatales; family HRBIN36; genus HRBIN36. The sequence goes on along the minus strand of BEIM01000190.1, from coordinate 6,092 downwards.
AAACGTGATTTCCGACCAGCGCCGTTTTACTTCCTCGTAAAGCTTGCCCACCGACTTCCCGGTGATGGTTACGTCGGGCGGCCGGCGGGCACCCATCGGCACTACAGGTTGCACGGCCTCCTCAAACGGCTGATGCAGGAAGGCGTAAATCGGTGTCTGTTTCCAGCTGGCGGCTGGGGTACTACTGGCTTCCGACGCTGCCGGAAGCGCAGCCTTCGTCCCAGACACCGAATCCGCAGACGGTACTGTCGTGCTTACGTGGGTTGCCGAGTTGGCTTCCTGCGAGTCCTCGCCGCAACCTGCCAGCAGTATCACCCCAGCCACCAGCAAGTAGCCAACACCAGCCTGCCAGCCTACTCTAGCCGCATGCAGGCTTGTGCTGGCGCTTGATACAGCTCTCCCCTGGCCCACCGTTTTCCCGTTCATGCGTGTGTTCCTGTGTATCGCTCCCGAGGGTTTCATTGCTGGTTGCTGCTCGCTACCGCGGGGCACAAGCGAAAATGGTCAGCGCTGCCTTGCTGGGCGAATGCAGGCTCGCTCTTTTTCCATCGTTGGTACCTGGGCAGGCGCTTATATCGCTCCTTCTTGCAAATGCAACGCCAGGCTGCGTGCCACCACTCGATGTGTAACGACCGATCGCAGAGATTCGCATTCGCGCTAGTAAGTGTAAGTATTTTTCGGCAGCAGAGCTCTCCCTTTGCTGATTGCACAGTGATTATCCCCGCGACATTTCTCGGGGGGCCTCGACAAATCGCTGGCCCAAATGCGGAAAAATTTCATTTGACAAACGCTTCCAGGCTCGCTACACTACAAGCCCGCAACCATTCCACCAGGGCTACAAGGAGGGATGAACCATGTCGCAAGGATTGCACGAGACCAAGCCGCAATTGTGGCGGGCATTGGTCGTGTTCAATGATGGTTCGGAACTGCTGCTGTATCTGGGAAGATCATCGGCTCAAGTGCGCGCCGGTTATCAGTCGGCATTTCTGGAACTGCTGGACGAGGAAGAGCGCTCTCGAGTCCAGACCATTCAAATGCAGCGTTGGCACGGCGCACCTGATGCCGGTCGCTGGGTTCCCCAGGCGACCTTGAGCATTCCCGGGGTGAAACTGGCCAAGGCAGCCAGCTGAAAGTGCCCGGCCGACAAACACCCAGCTACCTGACACCTCCCCGATCCTACGGCATGAGGTAGGGCACGCTCACGCTTTGCAAACTTACTGCGGGCCTCCTGGGCCCTGCGCGGACTCTTACCGTGCTTGCGCCGATGGGGACGCGTCTGGTTTGGTTCGTTTGCTACAGCTTAGCACGAATTTCTTCTAACCTTGCTCGATAATCCCTCGAACGTGCAAAGCCCGAACGGCTCTTCACGCTCATTCAGCTGGGGCAGGGTGACCGTCTGGCTATGGCTGATCTGCGGCTGTACCAGCACGCCGCGGGCGCTTTTGCCCGAGTTGCCGCTGCCTCCTGGGCGCACCGAGCTGCGTGTCGGCGGGCGCTATGTTTTTCATAGTGATGTCTCCTTGGAAGCGGGGCATCCAGTGTTGCGCGAAATAGCGGGGTTGCCAGAGCGGCTGCAACGGGAATTGCGGCTTGCCAGCGAGAATGCGCTGGTGCACGTCTATCTGTTCGCCGACCGCGGTTCCTACGAACGTTACCTGTATGCCCATTACGGCCATCTGCCGCCGCGCCGCGCCTTCTTTATGGCCCGACCCAGCACCACTAGCCGGGAAGAAATGCTCGTTTTCGCTTTCTGGGGAGAGCGCATCCTGGAGGATTTGCGCCACGAATTGACGCATGCGGAGCTTCATAGCGTCTGTCCGAATATACCCATGTGGCTGGACGAAGGACTCGCGGAGTTCTTTGAAGTCTCAGCCGAACAGGACGGTTTGCATTATCGGCACCTGGCTGCCTTGCGGTCGGAGTTATCCTCGCCTTGGACGCCCAGTCTCGATCGAATGGAAAAACTTACGCTACTGCGCGACATGACCCCTCAGGATTACCGCGAAGCCTGGGCCTGGGCCCATTTCCTGTTGCGTGGTCCGGCCCCAGCCCGAGAAACGCTTCTCACGTATCTGCGGGATTTGCATCAGCAAGCCCGTTGTGTCGGTGAGGCCAGACAGTCCGCCCTGCCTGCGCTGAGCACCCGGCTCCGCCAAGTTGTGCCTGATCCGGAAAAAGCACTGCTGGCACACTTGAACGAGTTCTACCAGCGCTCGCAGCACCTCGCCGATGTCAGTGCTCGGCTTGAAACGCGCTGTGAGCCAGCTATAATTCCACCAGATCCATAGGGCCAGGTACCATTCGGGGGTCTTTAGGCACGTAGAAAGGCCTGTACCACCATCAGCACCGAGCCCGCGAGGCTTTCTGGGGGTCTTTAGGCAGGTAGAAAGGAGCTTCCCATGTCTTATCACCACACGCCCGAGTATGCGGGTTATGAGGAACAATACGCGGGGTCTTTACCGGCCGCTTTGGCTTTGCCCGCCGAGCGGGCAACCTTCATGCGGCGAGTGTATGCTCACGTCGCTGGGGCGCTGCTGGCTTTCGTCGCCATTGAATGGTTGCTGTTGGTACCGCTGCGGGAATTTTCCGCAGGACTTGCTTCCCTCATGCTCACAGGTGCTGGCAAGTATAGCTGGCTTATCGTGTTGGCGGCATTCATGTTCATTGGCTGGCTCGCGGAGAAATGGGCGCTTTCCGATACTTCCCGAGGGCTGCAGTATCTTGGTCTGGCCTTGTTCACCGTAGCCGAGGCGATTATCGTGCTACCGCTGTTGCTCTTCGTAACGATTATGGCGGGAGCGCCGACTCTCATTGGCCAGGCGGGCATCCTGACCCTATCTGTCTTTGGCGGTCTGACGGTCTGCGTCTTGACCACCCGCAAAGACTTTTCCTTCCTGGGGCCAATCGTCTGGGTAGGCTCCTGGCTGGCTCTGGGGCTTATCGTGGCGGCCATTCTGTTCGGATTCAACCTCGGCTTGTGGTTCGCCTTGGCGATGGTCGGTCTGGTGAGCGCGGCGATCATTTACCAGACCTCGGCCATCCTGCATCAGTATCGCACAGATCAGCATGTCGCTGCGGCACTCGGGTTATTCTCTTCAGTCGTGACCCTCTTCTACTACATTCTCATGGCTTTGCTGCGTAGCCGTAATTGACAACGACAGCATTGCCTCTTTAGCCCACCAGGACGGTCTAATCCCGCAGGAAGTCTCCAACCAGCCTTGAAAACGTGACAGGCCTGAAAGGCCCCCGCCAGCGTTGGGCCGTGTTGCTTTTTTTGCTTCAGCTGGGCGGAAAGTCCTACTGAGAGAGAAACCAGAAGTCCTCGCAGGATAAACACGAGAGGTGAGGACAAGCGGCAATCCTTTGTTGCCCGAACCGAAGGGAGGGTTCCCCATGATCAGTGTCATTATCCCAGCGCTGAACGAGGCGGCCTCGATTCAAGAGGTGGTACAGTTCGCCCGGCGGCACCCTCTGGTAACCGAGGTACTTGTGGTAGATGATGGCTCCATAGACGGCACACCCCAATTGGCTCAACAAGCTGGTGCGCGGGTCATTAGCAGTACCCTGCTCGGCAAAGGCGCTTCTATGGAAGATGGGCTGTGGGCGGCGCAAAACGAGGTCGTGGTTTACCTCGATGGGGATTTGCAGGGTCTTGCCGAAGACCTTATCGAACGAATGAGTTTGCCCGTTCGCGAAGGCCGCGCAGATTTTGTCAAGGCGAAATTTACGCGCGCCGCTGGCCGTGTTACTGTGCTTACCGCTCGGCCACTGATTCGCACTTTCTTTCCCGAGCTGGCTCACATCGAGCAGCCATTGGCAGGTATCATTGCTGCGCGACGCTCCTTCTTGCGGAATCTCCGATTCGAGACCGACTATGGCGTAGACGTGGGCTTGTTGATAGACGCCGCTGCAGCCGGAGCGCGAATTGAGCAGGTGGATATTGGACATATCCAGCATGATAGCCAGTCCCTTGAAGTCTTGGGAGACATGGCCAGCCAAGTTGTCCGTGTCATTCTCGAACGCGCCGCGCGCTATGGCCGATTAGCTTCCGGCCAACTGCAAGAGGTGGAAGAGGTCGAGCGCCGTACCCAAAGTGAGTTAGCCATCATTTGTCAGCGTCTGGGCAAGGTACAACGCCTCGCACTTTTCGACCTGGATGGAACGCTGGTGCGAGGGCGTTTCATTGTGGCTCTGGCCCAGCGCTACAACAAATCCGACCAACTCGCCAACTACCTGGATAATCCCGAGCTTTCTTCCGAGGAACGCACTCGGCGAATTGCCCAACTCTTTGCAGGACTGTCGAAGAAAGATTTGGAGGAATTGGCGCGGGCTCTCCCACTTCAACCTGGTGCCGCGGAGTGCGTGGTGGCCCTGAAACGTCTGGGTTTTCGGGTGGGCATCATTACGGACAGCTTTTTCCTGGTTGCCGAAACTATCCGCCGCCGGGTCTTTGCCGACTTCAGTATCGCCCATGTCTTGCGGTTTCGCCAGGGAATCCTTACCGGCGAGGTCCATCTATGCCAAGCCATGTTCCATCCCCATGGTTGCACCGCACATTCCCTTTGCAAAGCCAACGCACTACTGCACTTATCTGAGCAATTTCAACTGCCCCCCTCGCAAATCCTGGCGGTTGGTGATACCGACGCCGACGCCTGCATGCTGCGCCTCGCTGGTCTAGGGGTAGCCTTTCAACCCAAGTCGGAAACCCTGCGACAAGCGGCCAAGTTCGCCATCGAAAACAGCCTCGACGAACTTGTGCCGCTGGTCGAGGCGCACCTCTTCGGGGTGGGCTAACAGCGCTTCTTGCTGCGACCTGCCACCTTTTCGGCCATTGCGGCGTGCGGGATGTAAGCACGAATGTCGTTACCAGAGCGTGGCAGTAGTTCGCATAGTGCCACAAGTGCGCGCCACCTTCGGGCGGTCCGACGGCTGTCACTCGTTCACATCCCCGCCACGGATCGCAAATGCGCTGCATTGTGGTGCAATGCGCTCTCAGTGCGCACACCATGCACCATGTTGCGGCTATGGCGTATGTGCCCTCCGCAGTTTTTCCTACACAGACTACTCAGACCCGTATCAGTGGCGCAGATTTTGAAGAATCACGCGGATTGGGGAGATAGCAAACGGAGCGTGCGGATTGGGGGATAAGTGTGATTGGCAATCGCACCGAACGCAGATGATTCCTTTCTCTGCAATACGCGCTGCACCTGTCCGCCTTTTTGCAGCGTGTTTGGTTTATAAGGGCATGGTTTTTGTCGAACGGGGGGTTTGAAAAATGGCAGGGGTTGCGTGTAATGTCAGTACAGATGGGGACTTGTATACGGAGGGTGGATGTGTGTTCCGCGGGCCAGGCACGACTGGACGGGGAGAGCGGGGCGTAGTCTGGAAGAGAGCGGCGATGTTGGCAGCGATAGTTTGGCCAGCCTGGATCCAGTTTGCCCAGGCCCCGAAAACGGCACCGCCTGGTCTGGTCGTGAGTCGGGAGACAACGTTCTTTACCGAGCCGCTGGATAAGCAGGGCTACGTGGACTACGCGGCAGCGCTGAATGCACATTACAGCAAAGGGATTACCCCGGAGCAAAACGCTTACATAGCGATGATCAGCGCGCTGGGCCCCGCACCGGAAGGTGGCCGGGGCTTACCCGAATCTTTCTTCCGCATTCTGGGAATGCCCGCGCTGCCGATGCAGGGGCCGTATTTGCTGCGGCTGGAGCAGTATCTAGTGGAAGTGGCTCACTGGGAGCCAGCCAAGGCGGCGCAAGCTTCCGACCTGCTGATAGAAGCCCTTAGGACTCCCTGGCAAGCGTCGCAGTGCCCGGCGATCGCGGTTTGGCTAGACCATTATGACAGGCAGCTGGCACTATTAGAGGTGGGGGTAGATCGCCCGCGGTATTTTCGGCCCTTGGTCTCGGACGGTTCACCGCTTTTGCAGCAACTATTGCCGGACGTGCAGGCCAGCCGCTTTGTAGCCCAAGCCTTCCTGGCGCGAGCCATGCTGCGGACTGGCAGCGATTTGTACGCTCTGGCCTGGCAGGACATCCTCACCGCCTTCCGCTTGGGCCGGCACCTGCAACATGGCATAACCGTCATCG
>BEIM01000189.1 GCA_002898995.1 bacterium HR36 | reverse complement strand
GGGAATGCTCTCCACGTCCAGGATGAGATAGGCGGTCTGGGATATGCTTGTGGGATGTTCGCTCATGGAGTTTCTTGACTTGCGGTTGGCGACAGATTCAGTCGGCCTGCAATGTGCCGACGATGTCCCGCACACATCGAGCACCCAAAGTGGCTAGCGCTTCGGGCAGAGCGTCGGCGATCCGCATGGTAACGGTGGGATCAAAGAAATTGGCCGTGCCAATCTGTACCGCGGAAGCACCCGCGACCAGGAATTCCATGACATCGTCCAGAGTGGTGATGCCGCCGATACCAATGACCGGGATGCGAACCGCACGCGCCGCCTGCCAGACAAAACGTAGGGCCAGTGGTTTGATCGCTGGCCCGCTCAATCCTCCCGTGACATTCGCCAGGACTGGGCGTCGGCGACGCCAGTCCACCGCCAGACCGACGAAGGTGTTGACCAGGGAAATCGCCTCGGCCCCTGCTTCTTCTGCCGCGCGAGCCAGGGGCACGATGTCGGTTACATTTGGCGTCAGCTTGGCCCAGATCGGCAGGGGGCAAACCCGGCGTACCTGGCGGATGACTTCGTGGGTCAATCGGGGCTCCGTAGCGAAATCCAGACCACCCGAGACGTTGGGACAGGAAAGATTGAGCTCCAGGGCCGCAATCCCGGGTTGGTCGGCAAGGCGTTCAGCCAGGGCGGCAAATTCCGCCGCGGATTTGCCAGCGATATTAACAACGAGAGCGGTCGGCAAGGTTCGCAAATACGGAAGATGGTGTTGCACGAAGTGCTCCACGCCATCATTGTCCAGCCCGATGGCGTTGAGCATGCCGCAGGGCGTCTCCACGCTGCGTGGTAGCGCATTGCCGCGGCGCGGCTGCAGGGTAATCGTCTTGGGGATAATGCCGCCCAACCGCGAAAAATCTACTATCCCAGCCATCTCCCGGGCGTAACCGAAGGTGCCCGAAGCTACCAGGACTGGGTTGCGCAGCGTCAGTTGTCCAATGCGCACACTGAGATCCATGCCCGGCTCCTGCACGCGGTGGGTGGCGGTGGCCAATCTCGGAGCAAGCAGTACGAGGAAATTGTAGGCGAGAGGATGCAGGCTATCGGCTCCCGCTGGGCAACAAATTGCCGCGCGAACACGACTGTTCTAAAATCGCCCACGAATGCATGGGCGGAGTGGTGCGGAATGAAGGAGCCTTGGCAGGCCTATCTGCGGATTGGCGTAGTGCACGGCATGCTGTTCCCCGAGTGCCTAGGCGGCACGGGGCCGATCCGTGAAACGCTCACGGTCATCGCCGACGACCCGTTTTTCGAGGCGGTGGATGTGGGAGCTATCGAGGATGCCCAACAGCGAGCGGAGTGTGCCGCGCTGCTGCGGGATAGCCAGCTGACGGTAGCCTTCGCCTGCCAGCCGACGCAGCTGCGATTAGGACTGGATTTGAACTCCCCCGATGCGCAGATCCGCGAGGAAGCGCTGCGCGTTCTAGTTGGCCTGTTGCCGCAAGCGCGCGAACTGGGCGCACAGCGAGTTTTTGTAATGAGCGGGAAGAATGTTCCGCCCGGTGAGCGCCGCGCCGCAATGGAACGGTTGGTCACGATATTGCGGCGATTTTGCCAGGAGGCTCAAGAGCAAGCGGGGTTACCGGTGGCGCTGGAGATTTTCGATTACGATGTGGACAAGAAAGCGCTGATCGGCACCTGCGAAATGGCCGCCTGGGTAGCGCGGGAAGTCCGCCGCGATTTTCCCGATTTCGGTTTGCTCCACGACCTCAGCCACATTTATCTCTGCCACGAAGAACCGCAGCGCCATTTCCCCTTGATTCGGGAGTATCTGGTAGCGATGCACCTAGGCAACAGTGTGTCGCAGCCTGGGCACCCGCTGTTCGGCGATACTCATCCTCCGTTCGGGATTGCGGGAGGCGATGTCGGCGTGGCCCAAGTCCGTCAGTGCTTGAAAGCGCTTTTCGATATCGGCTTTTTGAGAACTGGTCGGCGTCCGGTAATCGGCTTTGAAATTCGCACGCCGCCGGGCATGAGACCGACCACGGTAATTGCCAACATGAAACGCACGCTCGCCCAAGCGTGGTGGGATTGGTAACTGCGCACATGGCAACTAAGAAATCGCACACGCTATCCAAGAAAAAATCGGCTCAAGGCACCCGACGCGCTTCCGCTGTTAGGGCTGGCTTACGCCGACCGCTCGCACTAGCCAACCGCCCTGCGCGGAAATTTGATCAGCAGCGCCGGGAATTGGCCAGGAAAGTGGTCGAAACTTTGCGCCGGCTTTATCCCGAAGCCAAATGTAGTCTGAATTACCGCACACCCCTAGAATTGCTCGTCGCCACAATACTTTCGGCGCAGTGCACAGATGAGCGAGTCAACCAGGTTACCCCCGCACTGTTTGCTCGCTTCCGCACTGCCGCCGATTATGCCAACGCTGATCCGAAGGAACTCGAGAACTACATCCGTTCGACGGGTTTTTATCGAGCCAAGACACGCAACATCATGGCCTGTTGCCGTGCTTTGGTGGAGAAACACGCTGGAGAGTTGCCCCGAACCTTGGAAGCGCTGACACAGCTGCCCGGTGTCGGTCGCAAAACCGCCAACGTCGTTCTGGGTACAGTGTGGGGCATTCCTGGGATCGTGGTGGATACCCATGTCAAGCGTCTAGCGCGTCGCATGGGACTAACCCGCCACACCGATCCCGACAAAATCGAACGCGATCTCATGGAACTGATCCCGCAGGAGGAATGGGTGGCCTTCGGCCATCGCATGATTTACCACGGTCGGCAAGTGTGCTTGGCACGCAATCCCAAATGCGACCAGTGCCCGCTTAATTCGTTCTGCCCTAAAGTAGGCGTCAAACGAAAAAAGTCCCGAGCCTAGCATGGTGTTCTGCATCCGACGCAGTACGGCTAGGTGGCGTACATGCATTTTCCAGCAGACCATTGGCAATTTTGAGAGCCGTTGCCCGGATGCTACAGGAATAGCTCGCGCCAGCCTCTCTAAGTGCAGGAGGAAGTTTCGGCAGGTGTGAGCACGAACGCCTCGGCCGGCTTACGCCGTTAGCTTTCGACGAGCAAGACCAAGGGCTTCGTCATGGTGCATCACTGCACCAGCCGCGTTGTCCATCTTCTTGCCGTTGTGCCACAGGCAAATGGAAACCAGTGTACAATGGATGAGCCAGGAGATGCATAGTCGGGAATGGAAACGCGAAACTAACCATGCCCTTACGTGTGCGGAATGTGCGACTGGGGATTGAGGAGAGCGAACAGGCGCTGCCCGAACGAGTAGCTCAGGCACTGGGAGTGGCCCGCGGCGATATATTACGCTGGCGTATTCTTCGCAAAAGTCTCGACGCTCGCGATAAAAGTGATTTGGCCTTCGTTTACTCCGTAGAAGTGGAGGTCCCTGAAGATGCCAAACGTCTGGCAAGTGCGCATCTGCCGCCGGAGCCGGTCATTGTTGAGCCGTATGTAGAGCCCCCATTTCAAATGCCCGACCCTGGTCAGGAACCGCTGCACCACCCTCCGGTGATTGTGGGTTCTGGTCCCGCAGGACTGGCGGCAGCGTATTTTCTGGCACAGTACGGTTACCGTCCCTTGGTTCTGGAGCGGGGCAAGCCCGTGCGGGAGCGTATCCGCGATATCCGTAGTTTCGATGCGGGTGGCCCGCACGATCCTGAAAGCAATTACCTCTTTGGCGAAGGAGGGGCAGGAACATTCAGTGATGGCAAACTGACCTGCCGCAACTCCGGCCCTGATGTTCGCCGCGTCTTGGAACTGTTCGCGGAATGTAAAGGCAAACCATCGCTGGTTTACGAGCATCGCCCGCATCTGGGAAGCAATCGGCTGCCTGCGGTCGTCAAGGCGTTTCGCCAGCGGATTGAAAGCCTGGGCGGATCCTTTCGCTTTCAGTGCCGCGTCGAAGACTTGGACATTGTAGATGGTCGGCTGCGCGGGATATGCACGTCGTCCGGGTATATTCCTGCCCAAGTGGGGATCCTGGCTATCGGCCACAGCGCCCGGGACACCTACGCTATGCTCTGGCGCCGGGGCCTACCCATGGTGCCCAAGCCGTTCCAATTTGGCGTACGTATCGAACAACCTCAAGAAAACGTCAACCGCTATCAATACGGCGGCCAACCACTCGAACTGAAACTAGGCGCAGCCGATTACACCGTGGTCGTCCACGGGGGCGTGGACCTGTATTCCTTCTGCATGTGCGCCGGCGGGCACGTGATCCCCAGCGTTTCGGAACCGGAACACTTCTGTACCAACGGCATGAGCTATTCGCGGCGGGACTCGCCATTTGCCAATAGCGGACTAGTGGTCACGCTGGAACCGCATCATTTCGGCTCGGATCATCCCCTGGCGGGCGTGGAATTGCAACGACGTTTTGAACGGCGTGCCTGGGAGCTGGGGCGCCGACTCTATTATTGTCCCATTCAATGGGCGAAAGATTTCCTGGAAGATCGGCCATCGCGCGGCAAGATTCCCAGCAGTTATCGTCGCGGCGTGGTGCCGGCCGAGATCGCCGAATTGGTACCGCCAGTAATCCTGCACGCGCTAAAGCGGGGACTACCGATTTTGGACCGACGGTGGTTTGGATTATTTTTGCGGGATGCGACCCTGGTAGGCCCGGAAGCGCGAGGGAGCTCGCCAGTCCGCATCGTGCGCGATGACCAATCCCGCATGTGCCCAGGCTTCGAGGGCGTTTACCCGATCGGGGAAGGGGCTGGCTATGCCGGTGGCATTGTCAGTGCCGCCGTGGACGGGTTGCGCACCGCCCGCGCCATCATCGCCCGCTATGCCCCGCTGGAGAAAAAATGACCTTACTCCAGAAGTGCCGAGGTGAGCCTCCTGGGACGAGAAGCAGCAGTGGACCGCCGCATGCCGCCGGGACACCAGCGCAGGGTGTCGGCCCACCCTGAGTCGCTGTCGTTGCTACAATGACCGCGGCAAGCCAGCAACGTAGCGGATTCCTCTGGCCTTGCCCTTCACGCAGCCCGCATGCTGGAGCGCCAACAATGAAACAGTGCAGTACGCAGCCAGCGGTACAACACCCAGGCTCTCAAGAACCGTCCCGAACAACGCGACAAACTTTTATCGGGTTGGCACGGCGTTGGCTTGGCAAGAGGAGCTCGGCTGAGCTAGAGCCCGGGGTGGCGATGGCCCACGCCCGTACCGGACTGGCAAACGGCCATTGGCCGACTGTCGTTATGCTGGTTGTCAGCTTGCTTTTCATCACTGGTTTAGCACTGCCGACGGTCTCGGCCCGTCAAGAGCCTGGTTCCACACGACGCTGGTCAGTCGAACAGGCGAACGCCTGGTATGCACAACAGCCTTGGCTGGTCGGTTGCAATTTCATTCCGAGCACCGCCATCAACCAGTTGGAAATGTGGCAGGCGGAAACCTTCGATCTGCCCACCATCGATCGCGAACTCGGTTGGGCGGAGAGTCTGGGCTTCAACACCGTTCGCGTTTTCCTGCACGACCTGGCCTATCAAAGGGATGCCGAAGGTTTCAAGAAGCGTCTGGATGCTTTCCTGGAGGTGACGGCCAAACATCGCATTCGCCCTTTGCTGGTCTTCTTCGATGATTGCTGGAATCAGAATCCGCGTTCAGGCCCGCAACCCAAGCCGGTTCCTGGCGTGCACAACTCCGGCTGGGTGCAAAGCCCAGGCACCAAAGTTGTGCTCGATCCCCACCAGTGGCCACGGCTCAAAACATATGTCCAGGATATCCTCCGCAGTTTCGGCCATGATCAGCGTGTGCTGGGCTGGGACTTATACAACGAGCCAGGCAATAACCAACTGCGAGAGAAATCCTTGCCGCTCGTACAGGCGGTCTTCGCCTGGGCCTGGGAAATTCGGCCCGACCAACCGCTTACCGTGGGCCTGTGGTTCGATTGTGCCCCGTTGAACGGGTTTCAACTCGCTGCTTCCGACATTATTACCTTCCATAATTACAACGACGCCGACAACCTGCGCCAGCAGATACGAGAATTGAAAAAGCACGGCCGCCCTGTGATCTGCACCGAGTATATGGCGCGTACCCGCAATTCCCGTTTCCAAACACACCTGCCGATTTTCCGCGACGAAAAAGTCGGTTGTTACAACTGGGGCTTGGTCAGCGGCAAGACGCAAACCATTTATCCCTGGGGCTCGCCTCAAGGGGCGCCCGAACCGAAAGTTTGGTTCCACGACATTTTTCGCCCCGATGGCTCGCCTTTCGATCCCGAAGAAGTCGCCTTTATTCGCAAACTCCTAAAGCCTCACTAACGGCTCGCGTCGCAGCATAGGGCTAGTCTCAGGGAACCGCTGTGCGCTGCAGTGTTTACAAACCTCACGCTTGGCAATGATGAGGGGCTACGGTCTTGCGAACCGGCAGGGAAGATACTCAGAGAGCCAGCGAACGCAAGAACTATTAGCGCTAACCTGCAAGCCTCCTGCAGCTTAGGGCGCTCTGGAACCCCGACGTTGCCGCCATAGTTGCCGAAACGAAAAGCGGGCAGGTGCCGGGAAATCGCGGGTTTTAGTCCAGGCGGCAGCGGGCCCTGGTAGCGAAGCATGCCAACCCTGCGGCAATGCCAGCCACCATTGCGCCAAGCGCACCGCCAGGCGATACAGAATTGGTGACTGCAACACCCAGCGCCACCCGCGATAGGCCCACCGTTCCCAACGGCTGGCCACCGTTTTCGCTTGTTCGTGGCGTAACGCGATCAGCAAGTGAGGCAGATTGATTTTCACTGGGCAAGCGGCCAGGCATGCGCCACATAACGAGGAGGCGTGCGGCAGCGGCGCGTACGCATGCATACTGGCGTACAGCGGCGTCAGTACTGAGCCGATGGGACCCGAATACACTCCACCGTAAGCATGTCCACCAATCCGCCGATACACGGGGCATGCATTGAGACACGCACCGCAGCGGATACATTG
>BEIM01000188.1 GCA_002898995.1 bacterium HR36 | reverse complement strand
CGTGATAATCAATGCTCCATTCGTCGCGCCAGAGATACGTCAGCCAGTGACTGGAAACCCAGAGCAGCTGCTTCAGGATGTCGTTGATGTCAGCATTCTTGCCACGCAACTCCTGGGTCGTCGCCTCCGGTTTGAGCAGTTGCAAACTTTTCTTCAGGTTCAGCCGGTCTTCATCGGTGATTGACTCCAGGAACCGATTGAGATGCTCTGCTTTCCAGAATTGATGGCGAGTATCGAAGGCGAATTGGCCAGGTGAAGTTTCCTCGGCAGCGACCGCAAGATATGAAATCGGCGAAAGCAACAAACCAGCACCGGTACAGCCAGCAATCCGCAGAAAATGCCGTCGGTCCATCAGACCCTCCTTCGTTCGCCAAGCCCCTAAGAATGCCCTGTGGTCTTGCGCCACGGTCAATCTCCTCGTTTATGCCGTGCAGCAGGGGACTTGCTTGTTCTGGCCTGCGCATCAGCACACATGCTATAACGAAGAAAGAGTGCCCACAGTGACAAATATTTTTTGCTCGAAACCGGCATTTCGTCGTAAGGCGTTACCGAATGGGAACTTGTGCGCAAAAAAGAACCGGCCCCTGCTGTGGAGGCCGGTTCACAGATTCAAGTTCCCGGCGATAACCTACTTTCGCGGCGGTAGCCACTATCATCGGCCCTGGGGGCTTAACGGCCGTGTTCGGAATGGGAACGGGTGTTTCCCCCCAGGTATGGTCACCGGGAAGGCTGCTTGTACCGATGAGACGGCGTCTGCCGCCCATCGGTGAGTGATCGAATTTGGACAATCTGGAGAAGCGAACAGCTCGCCATTGATGCGAACAAGGGTTGCGCAGCCGTGCCTCGAGTCTGGATCGGCACTGGCAACCGTCTTGCTAGCGCTCGACGCCGTAGCGCATACAGCAGGCGCGGCGCCCAAGCAAGCGGAGAGCAAGACGGATGCGGCCAAGCGATCGGCCATTAGTACCGGTTAGCTCAGCGCATTGCTGCGCTTACACACCCGGCCTATCAACCTCGTGGTCTACGAGGGGCCTTCAGGGCTGACGCCCAAGGAGACCTTATCTTGGGGTGGGCTTCACGCTTATATGCTTTCAGCGTTTATCCCTGCCGCACGTTGGCTACCCTGCGGTGCCGCTAGCGCGACAACAGGCACACCAGAGGTGCGTCCCTCCCAATCCTCTCGTACTAGGGAGAGCTCTCCTCAAGTCTCCTCCGCCCGCAGCAGATAGGGACCGACCTGTCTCACGACGGTCTAAACCCAGCTCACGTACCGCTTTCATCGGCGAACAGCCGAACCCTTGGGAGCTTCTCCACCCCCAGGATGCGATGAGCCGACATCGAGGTGCCAAACCTCCCCGCCGCTGTGGACGCTCAGGGGAGATAAGCCTGTTATCCCCGGAGTACCTTTTATCCGTTGGGCGACGGCCCTTCCATCCGGGACCGCCGGATCACTAGGCCCGACTTTCGTCCCTGCTCGACTTGTAGGTCTCGCAGTCAAGCCCGCTTCTACCCTTGCGCTCCGCACCCGATTGCCAACCGGGTTGAGCGGACCTTTGGACTCCTCCGTTACCTTTTAGGAGGAGACCGCCCCAGTCAAACTGCCCACCTAGCACTGTCCTCCGCCCGGCTTGACGAGACGGAGTTAGAACTCAAGCACAGCAAGGGTGGTGTTTCAACGGCGGCTCCCCGGCTACCGGAGTAGCCGGTTCATAGCCTCCCACCTACTCTACGCATGCTGGGCCTAAGCCCAATACTAGGCTGCAGTAAAGGTTCACGGGGTCTTTCCGTCTAGCTGCGGGTACGAAGCATCTTCACTTCGACTACAGTTTCACCGAGTCGCTCGTGGAGACAGTGCTCCCGTCGTTACGCCATTCATGCAGGTCGGAACTTACCCGACAAGGAACTTCGCTACCTTAGGACCGTCATAGTTACGGCCGCCGTTTACCGGAGCTTCGGTTGCGAGCTTCGCCCCTTGCGGAGCTAACCCGCTTCCTTGACTGACCGGCACCGGGCAGGCGTCAGTCGCTATACGTCCTCTTGCGAGTTCGCAGCGACCTGTGTTTTTAGTAAACAGTCGCGAGAGCCTATTCTCTGCGGCCCCCTCGGCCTTCGGCTTGAGGCCTACGACCTACCGGGGCACCCCTTCTCCCGAAGTTACGGGGTCAACTTGCCGAGTTCCTTCACGAGCGTTCTCTCGAGCGCCTGAGAATCCTCATCCCGCCTACCTGTGTCGGTTTTAGTACGGTCACTCCAGGTTCTACCGCCCCCAGGTTTTTCTTGGCTGCGGTTCCGGGGAGTTCGGCTCCAGGTCCTCCGCCGCCGCAGCGGCCCGCGCGCTCTAGCTGCGCGTACCCCTTCCCCACAGCGTCGCTGGGTTTGTCCCCTGGAGTGGCGCAGGAATATTAACCTGCTGTCCATCGGCTACGCCTTTCGGCCTCGCCTTAGGCACCGGCTAACCCTGGGCGGATTTACCTTCCCCAGGAAACCTTAGGCTTTCGGCGAACGGGATTCTCACCCGTTTTATCGTTACTCGTTCCGGCATACTCACTCGCACTACCTCCAGGAGTCGTTGTCCGTCTCCCTTCGCAGGCCTGTGCGACGCTCCCCTACCGAGTGGACAGACCGAAGCCCGCCCACTCCCGCTGCTTCGGCGCCATGCTTAGTCCCGTTCATTATCGGCGCAGGACTCCTCGACCAGTAAGCTATTACGCACTTTTTAAATGGTGGCTGCTTCTAAGCCAACATCCTGGCTGTCTGCGGAGTCCCACTTCCTTTCGCACTGAGCATGGACTTGGGGGCCTTAGCAGGCGGTCTGGGTTCTTCCCCTCTTGACCGTGAAGCTTATCCCCCACGGACTCACTGCCGCTGCTGGCCCACGGTATTCGGAGTTTGGTTTCGAAGGGTAGCCTGGTGGGCCCCCTGTCGAATTCAGTGGCTCTACCCCCGTGGGCCACTTGGCGACGCTGCCCCTAAAGGCATTTCGGGGAGAACGAGCTATCTCCGGGTTCGATGAGTTTTTTGCTCCTCCGCACAGCTCATCCCCCAGGTTTTCAACCCTGGTGGGTTCGGCCCTCCATGAGGTGTTACCCCCACTTCAGCCTGGCCGTGCGTAGCTCACCCGGTTTCGCGTCTACCGCCGCCGACTTTGCGCCCTGTTCAGACTCGCTTTCGCTACGGCTCCGCCGCTGAGCGGCTTAGCCTCGCCGACGACGGCAACTCGCCGGACCATTATGCAAAAGGTACGCCGTCAGGCCTTCCTCCGGTTGCCCGGAGGCATAGCCCTCCGACCGCTTGTAGGCCACGTGGTTTCAGGTTCAATGCCTCCCCTAATAGGGGTTCTTTCCACCGTTCGCTCGCGCTACTGGTGCACTATCGGTCGCCAGGGAGTATTTAGCCTTACGGGATGGGCCCCGCAGATTCACGCCCGCTTTCACGTGACGGGCGCTACTCAGGTACCGGACGGGAGACCAACCCCTTTCGCATACGGGACTATCACCCTCTATGGTCCTGCTTTCCAGCAGTGTTCTGCTAGGGATCGGTTTGGTAACTCCCTGCCATTGAAGGCAGCCCGGCCCTACAACCCCACCGGGAGTACGTCCCGATGGTTTGGGCTGTTCCCCTTTCGCTCGCCGCTACTCAGGGAATCGCTTTTGCTTTCTTTTCCTCCAGGTACTGAGATGTTTCAGTTCCCTGGGTTCGCTCGGGGATCCCGGGATCAATTGCCTGCTTGGCGGCTCCCCCGGGCTTATCGCAGCCTGCCACGCCCTTCCTCGCCTCCTGGCGCCTAGGCATCCCCCACGGGCCCTTAGTAGCTTGGCCGCATCCGTCCCACTCTCGGCTGCGTGCCACAGCCAGCGCAAGATTGGTTCACACCAACCCTGGCTACCTGACTGCTAACACTGGCCGATGCGGACGGCCATCCTTTGACAGATGGTTGCCAGCTACTCAGTGTTGCCTGCACGGGTGCGACAGGCAACTTCCGAGTAACGACCCAGACGCGCTCGAGACCTCGGCTGCTACTCCACGTCCATAGCCGCTCAGGCTTACGCCCACAACGGCTGTCTCCGTGAAGATGCAACCCTCGCTTTGCTGCCGCTTCCCAGATTGTCAAAGAGCCTACCACGCACGCCGACGCTTCTTTCGGCTCGTTTCCCAGCCGCATTTGTCATCGGCTGCGTTCTGCCCAGTGAGCAGGAGTCGAGGCGATTCTACTCGCCCCGGCTCGCGCTCACTGACTTGCCAAAACTATTCTACGCCCGCTCTGGTTCAAGTTCGCCTTTCGCTGGACATCCTTGTTGGCTCTATCGTCTGGCCTCCATGTTCCTCTGCCGCCACCGACAATTATATAGCACCTCTGTCAAGTGGCCAGCCCTTGGCTTGTCTCGATCTCGCCAAGCGAATATCCTTCGATTGGCGGAAGCTATCTTACGCGCGGGAATCGCCTGACGTCAAGCCCCTGGTCGGGAAAATTTGTTATAGGCAAACTTCCATTATCGGCATTGTCGCCAGCCAACTTCACGTAGGCTTGCGAACCACGGTCGCGGCAACTCCTGCAATTCCGATATCTAGGTTCGACGCGGTCAAGACTAAGGAGAGCCGACTTATCCCCCCACTTTTTCCTGACAGCTGGTCCTGCCAGTGCGAACTTCGGCAAGCGGGCGCTGGATCGCCCACGCCAGCGAACGCCACCGCGTACGCGCATCCCCAGTGATCACAGGCTGTGCGTTCTGCGCAGCACAAACATCCACAACCACAGTGGGCTGAGGCGCGCTGCTTCTGCGAACGTGTGCTTCTCGCTGAACGAAGTGGAGACGCTGTGCCTGCGCGTGTTCCGTAGTGCGGTGGGTTGGGGCCAGGTTACTTTTCGTGAGCCAGCATAGCGCGGACTTGGCGAAGCACGCCGGGAGTGGCGGGGTAAATCCGCGGTTGCTCGTCCAAAACGACAAACTCACCCGCAGACCGCGGAATGGGAACAAGCGCCCAGCGATCATCGCGACCTGAAGGCATCAGAAACAAGACGTAATCACCGATACCCTGCCAGCCAGGAGCGGCTTCGAGGTCGGCGACCCGCAAATACTCGGCCTCAGCGTTCATCTCCTCTTGGGCACCATGCTTAAGGTCGGTGGGTTTGTCCTGGTTAACTGGGTGGCGCACGCTTTGCCAAATCTGCTGCCACGCCTCCTGCGAATGAGGTTTGATCCGTTCTACGACCCGCACTTGCTGGCCGCCTGCCCCGTCTGGCAAAACCCGCCCCACGATTACTAATGGCGCGAGCTCCAATTGCGGGCGCGAAATCACCACGTCTGGAGAAGTCGAGGCCAGCCAGGCTAACAACGCTAGCCACAGGCCGTAACCGATCAGCGCGATTAGCAGCAGCCATTTCACCAGCTGGTTTTGCAGCTTCTGCGTCCCAGTGGTCACGATCCATTCACCGTGGTAAAGCAAATCCGATTCCCGAAAAGGAAGTCGGTACCATTATTCCTAGCAGCGTGCCGCCGAAACGCTAGACCGAAATCGAAGAAGTGATCGCCATCCGAATTTTCTCGGAGGCTTCGGATGAATCCACGGTTTGCAGCAAACATTTGATTCGTCCAGAATGGCGACGCAGTCGTACGCTAGCAGGGCCTTGCGTGCGCGGGTGGGCGTCCTTACCGTGAGGGAGTTCGCAAGGCGAGGACTTAGGAGTTCACCGCGAGGCCTCGGCGACGGTGGGTGCTGGCTGTTCTGCCTTAGCGGAAGCTGCCAAGTCGTATTCGAGCATCCGCGTGAATTCTTCATCCATTTGCCGCATTTCTGCGGTCTCGCGTTTGGATTGCCACCACGACCAGGCAATGGCTAGCAGCGCGAGCAAGGCAACGACCAAACCGACTTGAGGCGCGTCGCTGGTTTGCAAATTGTAACGAATGGCCAAAGGCAAGGTCAGCAGGCTGACCATGTTCATGACCTTGATGAGGGGGTTGATGGCTGGGCCGGCGGTGTCTTTGAGGGGATCGCCCACGGTGTCGCCCGTAACACTGGCCTTATGGGCTTCGGAACCTTTCCCTGTGAGCCGCGTGCGTGGCTGGTCTTCGATCGTCTTTTTGGCGTTATCCCAGGCACCGCCGGCATTGGCCATGAACACCGCCAGCAGCTGGCCGCTCAGGATCATCCCTGCGAGGAATCCCCCCAGGGCGGTCGGCCCTAAGACGAAGCCGACGAAAATCGGCGTACAGATGGCCAATAACCCTGGGCCTACCAGTTCCTTCTGTGCGGTCGCAGTGCAAATACCGACGACGCGACCGTAGTCAGGCTTTTTGGTGCCCGCCCAGATATCGGGGTCTTTGAACTGGATGCGGCATTCCTGGACGATCAAATAAGCAGCGCGTCCGACGGCGCGGATGGTCATGCTGCTAAACAAGAAGGGTACGGCCCCGCCGATCAGCAAGCCAATGAACACATACGGATCAGCTACCGTGAGCTTTGCTGCCCCTTGGAAGAACTCCTGCATCGTCAACTGGTTGATTTGCTCTTCGGAGCCTTTGGCCATGACGGCGATGAAACTGGCAAACAGGGACACTGCCGCAATCACTGCCGAGCCAATGGCAATCCCTTTGGTGATCGCCTTGGTGGTGTTGCCGACGGCATCCAGATCGGCCAGAATCTGTCGCGCACGCTTATACTGTTCGGGGGGCAGAAAATCGGGATGCTGCGGTGGCAACTCGTGCCCCTGTTCATCGCGGTTATAGCCCATTTCGCCGATACCGTTCGCGTTATCCGCGACGGGGCCGAACACGTCCATGCTGATAGTGTTCCCGGTCAGCGTCAGCATGCCGATGCCGCACATCGCCACTCCGAAAGCGACAAAGATGGGATTGGTGCCGGCATACAGCAGCACACTGGTGAGAATAGCGGCCGCAATGATGATGATCGCCCACACGGAGCTTTCGTAACCGACAGCAAAAC
>BEIM01000187.1 GCA_002898995.1 bacterium HR36 | reverse complement strand
CACCATGCACGAACCGCCCCAGGTCCCCAATTACACCAACTGGGAGCTGCGCCGTTCCGACTGGCGCTTAGAACCAGGCATCGTCGTCGCCGTCGAGCCGATGGTTAACATGGGACACAAGGAAGTCGTTACTCTTCCCGATAAGTGGACGATCGTTACTCGCGACCGTTTACCCAGCGCTCATGTCGAACATACCATCGCCATCACCGAACACGGCGTCGAAGTCCTCACCCGAGACTAAGGTTTTCCTAAAATGTTAGACATACCATTAGCGGAATGTTTCGCAGCTATGTAGGATCGTGGTCGGAAACACTTTGTCTCAATTTCACCAACCATGGCTAATGCCGCAGCAGTGTCGCGTTCATTCGTCGCCAAACGGGTGCCCAATGATAGACAAAATATAGGTGGCTCCACCGCGGGTGAAAGGGAATGCTTAGCCGTTACACTAAAAAATAATCTAAGTCCGCGTGTTCTGGAAATTACAAAGCGACCGCCAGCCTTCCAGACATCGTTGCAAGGTTTGCAGTTGTTTGGCGATTGTCTCCCGAAGTTTATTAGCCTCTTTCAGAATCTCCTCACTCTGAGTCCGAATAGTGCTGGCCGATTTTTCGATCTTGTCTAAACTCTGGATGCTTTTTTGCAAGGCCTCAATTGCTTCACCCAGAGCTCGCATCTCTATAGCTGCTGCAGATTCTTGCTTGGCCTGGCGGACACACAATGCCTGAGCAAGTAGAATAGCGGCGCGTAAATAGATGTCAGTGCTGGGATCTTCTGCGTCCCAAACCGTGATAATATCACAATCCCACCGGTCTAGCGGCCGGATATTGTTGGGAGCGTATTTGCCCGAAAACACGAACACGCCGATTTGCGCTTCGCGGTTTTGCCGGGCCTGTTCTAGCTCCTCGATCGCTTTCCTCTGTGTGTAATCCCGCTTTTCTTTCGCTTCGATTACAATCCGGGCACCTGCGGCTGCGTGGTCATTATTGAGCACAATAACAATATCCCCAACCTTCGACCGCGAAGTCTTACCCGTTTCGTTGCCGACGAACTCGACCAGGTGGCCGTGTAGACACGGCTCCTGCTTGAGTTGCTCAAAGAGTGCTTGCTCGAATTGCAAGCCGTGTTGCGTGGAGCGCTGCATCTCCTGGCGGCGGGCTTGCAATGCCGCGAGCTCCTTCTTCACCTCCTCCTGAAACACCTGCTGGGCATTGCGGAGCTTTTCCAGGGTATCTATCAACTCTTGGCGCAACCGCGATAACGCAGAATCGCCTTTATCCAGGGAAAACTGCTCGATGATCTTTTTCTGCGCCTCCTCCACATTGCGCACTAAGCGACTGAGTGCCGAATCCTGCCGATCTAAAGAAAACTCATCTACCACCTTAGCGATCTTCGTTTGCAGATCGCCGGCCACCTGCTCTTGATGTTTCTGCAACTCGTCCAAGAATCGGCACAAGGCGCCATCTCGATTATCTAAGGAAAATTGCCGCAGGACGTGTTCGCGCTGTTCCGTGAGTTTAGTTTCTAACAACTCCTGAACTAATGCCAACAAGCCGTTCCGTTGCTCGGGTGACAGGTATTGCATCAAGGGGCTGTCTTTACCGAGGTGCGCTGCCAGAGTTTTACATAACTCCGAGTCCTGCTGTCCGATATACTGGCGTAAGAATTGCTCCAATTCGCCGTTCTGGCCAATCAGGCGCTGAATGCGCTGATGCAATTGGCCGCTCTGGGGATCGAAATATTGTTTCAAAGCCGATTCGATTTGCTGAGCTAACGATTGCTGGTGTGACTCTAAACGCTCTCGTAAAGTGCTCAATAACCGGTCGGCTTCGGCGCGGATGGTCTGTTTATCTAAATCACCGCGTGCCTGGCGCAAGGCCAGAATACCAATGCGCAGCGCCGCCAAAGCATAGAGGTTGCGCTCGCGCTCATCGGGAAACTTACTCAGCTCCTCAATAACCTCAGGGTCACGAACCTCCAGGATAAGTGGCAGGGTCTCGGCCGGGGCTACCATGCGAACTTCCCTCCGTCATGGCGTGTCGAGTAACTTGACGAATTGCGCCAGCCACGCCGGGTGAGCCGGCCAGGCCGGGGCGCTAACTAAGTTGGCATCGGTTAGCGCTTGGTCCACGGCTAATTCGATATATTCTCCGCCGGCAGCCTTCACTTCTGGGCCGACTGCGGGATAAGCGGTCACCCGGCGTCCCCGCAAAATTCCCGCCGCTGCTAACAGTTGCAAACCGTGACAAATGGCGGCTATAGGCTTGCCCGTTTGCGCAAAGTGGCGCACTATATCTAAGACGCGCGGATTGAGGCGGAGATATTCTGGCGCACGGCCACCTGGGACAACTAAGGCATCATAATCTTCGGGGCGAATCTCCTCGAAAGTGGCATTGAGACGAAACTGATGGCCGGGCTTTTCGCTATACGTTTGGTCACCCTCGAAATCGTGCACGGCGGTGCGCACTGTCTGACCGGCGCGTTTTCCTGGACAGACCGCATGCACCGTGTGCCCTAACATCAGCAAAGCCTGGAATGGTACCATCGCCTCGTAATCTTCCACATAATCGCCGACTAACATCAGGATTTTCTTGGCCGCCATCCGTCCGCTCCTGCGATTTAGCGCATTGGTTTTACGACATGTTCCAGGGCATCTTGTTCGTTAGTGATCCGGTGATGGAAACGGCGTAGCTCCCAGGTTTCGGTGTGCAGCACTTCTTCGCCTGGCTGCAGCGCAACCAGGGGACCGAGTGTTTCCATCTCCAGCATGTCTTCGTTGGCAAAAGTCTCGTAATTGACACCGAAATCAGGATAGGTGCGGTCGGGCAGGTGATGGAATCGTTTGATAAATAAGGCGCCGCGATTCGCGTAGGCCGCCCAGCCGAGGGTATGTCTTAGTCCGATCTTAGTCGGACCACGTTTAGCATCCTGGCGTAACAAGATGACCTGCTTGCCGAAAGTATAGCGGGGATCGGTGAAATCAAAGTATGGCCAGAGGACTAAAACTTGATTCGGCAGGAGGGCTTGCGGATGGGGTTGCTTAGGTGGCAAAGGGATAATTTCGACACCGCCTGGGGCCATGACACTAAGTGCCCAGGGTGCCAAGGAAGTCGGTTGTTTGCCGATATTGCGAATGCGGTGCAGCACTTCCACGCGGGTGCCCGTGGAGGCGAGGAGAATTTCGATCTCCTTCTGCAAGCCCCAGGGCCTCTCGGGCGGCGGAACTAAAACCACCCGACCAGCCCGTTCTCGATGTTGTACTGCGGCGTTATCAGGAAAATAAGTGCGCTTTTCGTCCTCGGGAGCAACCCAGAGCCGATGCCCACCGCGAATCTGCCAATCCTTCTCACCGGATTTGCCGAGCTGGTCGGCGTATTCCTTGAAAACATTTTCGCCGCCGACAAAGCCATAGCGAAGAATGCGCGGGCCGACCTCGAGGGTAACCACCAGTTCCACTTCGCCGTTACTGATGCGTAGATTGTCGGCCCAACCGCCGTAAGCCACTTTCTCAATGCGGACCGCCTGCTGTCCGTGACTGCTGCTGGGTCTGGGCCAGACCGCTATCGCCCAGGAAATCACGAGAGTGAGCGAAAGCCAAGCCAGGTGCCGGCGCATAGTCCCCTCCAATTGCCTCGCCGAGTTGACTCAGGCTAGATTATAGTCGGGATCCCAGTTGGAGGAACCCTGGGCCGGCAAAGTGAGTTAGAACTGGCTAAGCCCTGGCAGCCGTGGACAACAGTTTCCCACCGTTTCGTTCGCGGGGGCATTCCAGGCTAGGAAAGGATCACCGGCTGGCGGCGGCGTGGACGGGAGCAGGGGTCTGGCCCAGCCGCGCGTAGATCTGTTCCAAGATGCGGCGGCTTAGATACTCATCGCCCCAGGTGCCGACGCGGATGCTGACTTCCGTCCTAGCTGGGCCTTGCGGCAGTTGCGATTTGGCAGCTGCCAATGTGATTTTGATGGGTTCGTCGTTTGGGGATCGGCTTTCGATGAGCAGCGCCTCGCCTTCGGTACCAGAATAGAGCACAGGCAGTTGCAGGTCGGCCAAAGCGGCGTGTGTCGCCTGCCACACCGCTTGCCGCTCGGCCGGCACATGCTCGCTGACATTGCCTTTCCAGTATTCGTAGGCGGCGGCTCCCGCTAAGCCTGCGGCGCCGCCGGCAATCACCGCCAGGCACCCTTGCGTGGCCAGGCTGAAAAGCAGCAAGGATAGGAAAATGTACAGGCGTGGGCTGAGCATGGCCGACGCTCCGCAGGCGTACTTGGGGCCTTTGCCCCGAGTAAAGATGGAAGTCACGGGCTCGAACGCGCGCTCATACCAGCCGCGGCCAAGGTGTCAAGGCAGGCTGCGAAGTGGCCTTAGGCTGAATCGCCGGGGAAAGCGGCGCGGCTCTCCTGTTCTTGCTGGCCGGCGACGGGTTTGGTAGCGTCAATGAACAGCCACAGCAGGGTGGCGGTAAGGTACACGGCAGCGAAGAGGAGGAAATTCAGGTCATAGCCGAGCCGTTCGGCTGCAAGTTCCCCTCGGGAAGCAAAATGGGTTTTGGCCCACTGGACTATGGTGCCCGTAACCAGATTGGCCGCAGCACCACCGAGATTGCCGATGGTATTCATGCAGCCGGCGACGATAGCGGCATAGCGTTTGCCGATGTCCTGGCAGATCGCCCAACTGGGGCCCATGGTAATATCGTTCCAGAAAGCGGCTAGAGAAATGCACAAGGCAAAGAGCCAGGCCCAGGGCGCAAAAATGCACAGGGGGAAACAAGCAGCGCACAAGGCGTGGCCAAGCAGTCCAAAGCGTTGGCGTCCCCACTTGCGATCGCCGGTGCGCCGAATCCAGCGGTCGGTAAGCCAACCGCCGACAATGCAGCCGATAGCGCCGAAAATGAGTGGCCCACCTTTGAACAAGCCGCCCAGCAAACTGTCGCTGCGCACGCCATAATGCCGCTCTAAAAAGCCTGGCAGGTAAGTAATGTGAAAATACCAACCGAAGGCGGCGCAAAAATACATCAGGCACAACGCCCAGAGATTGCGGTCGCTCAAGAGCTGGATCCAGGGAACGCCGGCATGCGCGCTTTCTTCGCCGCGCCGACCGAGTTGAATGAGCTCCAGCTCCGAGCTACTCACAGCAGGATGGTGTTCGGGGCGGTCGCGAAAAAAGGCCGCAAATGCCACGCACCACAGGACACCAACACCGCCGAATATCCAGAAAGCGAAGCGCCAGCGGAGATCGGGATCCAATCGCAGGGCCCAACCGAGCACCCATTCGACAAGCAGGACCCAGATGAGCGGGGTCAAACCGCCCATCAGCCGACCGCTGAACCAGACCGCTCCCTGGGCCCAGCCGCGTTCGGTAAAGGGCATCCAGTTATGCAAAGCCCGCGTGATATTAGGATAGGCGCCCGCCTCGCCCACGCCAAAGAGGAACCGGAGGACGATGAGCCAGAACAACGCTATCTGCCCAGTGCCGAATATATACCGGCCTTCAACGATTTCCCAGGCAGTCAGCCCAGTGAATGCGGTGAAAGCTGACCACCATAACACGATGCGAATCAGAGTGCGTTTCGGGCCGAAGACGTCCCCCAGCCAACCGCTGGGCACCTCAAAGGCGGCATAGGCGAAGGTAAACGCCGTGAATGCCCACTTGAGCACCTCCACACCGGTGCCTGGTCCGAACAACGCCGCCGCGATGGCTGGCGCCGCCGCCCCCATTGCCACCCGGTCGAGGTAGGTGATCATCGAAAGCGCGCATAAGAACATCAGCACACGATAGCGCACGCCAGTATCCCGGGGCGGTGGTTTCCAGTCCATGCGCGCCTCCATTTGACAGCGGGGATTGTATGACCTAAGTTTGCGTGACCAAAGAGGGGTGCAGCAACTACGCATGGTCCCTACTCTTTGGCGGGCTGGTGCCTTTGGGGAGGGGCGCCAGCACCAGGCGAGGGAGGGATAGCTGGGAGCTATTGAGGGGACCCTCTCTCGCCCTTTTTATGCGCGGGCGTTTGACAGGCTAGTGCCACCGAGCTAGGCTTGAGTGCGGCGCGTCGTCAAGCGTCAGACAAGGCCCATTGGCAAACGGTCTGGGGAAAGCAAGCGCTGCTGGCTCGGGGCTGCGCTAAATCATCCGGGGCATTGGAAATAAGACCCGCGGCAGGGGATGCGCCGTGGCCACGCAAGTGCATGATCGCAAAGCGCTCCTGGTGCAAGGGCTGCGGTTTGAATGCTGCCTGGAAGAGAATCGTTTGCGCGAGGTTTGGCGGGCGCTGGGACCAGACGGGAAACCGCGGTTGGTGACTTACATCAAAGGCTTCGCCATCACGGCTGATGCCCCGGCGCCGACACTAGCGGAGCAACGCCTGACCTCGGTGCGCCATCCGCATTTGCTGCGCGTGGAAGCGGTGATCCCCGAGGGCGGCCGGGTGGTCGTAGTCACGGAGTCCGCGGACTGTACCTGGGCGGAATACTTCCGCACCACGCGCCTAGAAGGGCCGTATGGGTTAAGGAGGCAGAAACTGCTAGCGCTGCTGAGCCAGGTGGCCGAAGCTCTCGACTTCCTCCGCCGCGAACACGCGCTAATGCATCTGGGCCTCAGCCCGCGTACGCTGTGGTTGCGCGATGGCCAGGCCGCCGTGAGTGACTACGGCATCGTCGAGCTGTTGTGGGTACCGTTGCAACGCCCCGCGGCCCAGTACAGTCCCCGTTATGCCGCTCCAGAAGTTCTGGCTGGCCGGCCTAGTTGGACCAGCGACCAATTCAGCCTGGCCGTCCTTTATCAGGAGCTGCTAACGGAATCGCATCCGTTCCGCATCGCCCGTTTACGCGACCTGGCGACAGAATCCTGGCGAGAGCCAAACCTGGAGCCTTTGCCCGCTGGCGATCGGGAGGCGGTGGCCCGCGCTCTGGCACGACATCCGCAAGATCGCTTCGCTAATTGTGCGGAATTCATACG
>BEIM01000186.1 GCA_002898995.1 bacterium HR36 | reverse complement strand
GGCCGATACCCAATCGCCAATTGGGGCTGTTTCCATGAGTAGCACTGCCGAGGTGTGTGAACAACTGGTGAGCGGTCTGGGGCCACTCTTTCAATGTGCTCCACACGGCGACTACATCCGCATTCGCACACCCTTCTTATATCCCGACGGCGACATCATTGATGTATTCTGCAGACGGGAAGGCAATGTTTGGCTTATTTCTGACCTGGGAGAAACCCTGCGTTGGTTGCGCATGCAGACCACTAGCAAATACCGCTCGAAGAAGCAAGAAATCCTGATGCAGGAGGCGTGCCTAACCCATGGCGTGGAGTTGCAGCGTGGAGCATTGTTGGCTCGCTGCCGCGAGGGGGAATCCTTCGCGGATAGCGTCCTGCGTGTTGCTCAGGCAGCGCTGCGGGTTTCCGATTTGTGGTTCAACTCTCGGACGCGCGCGACGGCACTGTTTCAGGACGAAGTAGAAGATTTCCTACGGGAATCGGGATTCTCTTACCAGCGGGATTATCAGGCTGTGGGACGCTCAGGGCGAAGTTGGCAGGTGGATTTTTACGTGCGTGCCACCAACCGCAGCTCGTTGGTCGAATCCCTGAGCACGGGTAATCGCGCGATGGCCCAGCGCTTGGTCGAACACGTCGTTGCGCTTTGGCACGATTTGAGCTACCTCGGGGTGGGGCCTGAAGCCTTGCAGTTTGTCTCCCTTTTCGACGACACTGAAGATATTTGGGCCGAAGAACACTTCCGTCAGCTGGAGTCGCTTTCGAGAGTGGCACGCTGGTCGAATTCCGAAGAGTTTCTCCAAATACTTCAAGCGGCGTAAAAGAGCTATCTCCAGGCATCTCACGAGCGGATGAGACGATCCGCTGCGGGAAATTATGTTGGCTTTTCGTGCCGGCTGGGTGGGAAACCGCTGGAAGCGAATGGTTAGCTGCCCAACAACTTCTGGCGGATTTCCTCGGGAAGCTCGATGGCGGTCATGCGGCCATTAGGTTCCATGCGGCAACAACAGGTGGTGACCTGACCCCGCGCGATTAATTCAGTGCCACGGTAAAACTCCGCAGTGTAGGTGAGGGATTTTCTCCCAACGTTGGTCAGGTGCAACCGCACGGTCAGTACGTCTTCGAAAAAAGCTGGGCGAAAATATTCGCAAGAGGCGGCGACCCGAGGCCAGCCCAACTCTTGACCGTTCCACCGCATCACCACGGATAACCCGCGCGAACGCAAAAACGCATGCTCCGCCTCCTCCATGTACTGAAAAAAGCGGGTGAAGTGGGCGACGCCGGCCATGTCCGTATCGGCGAACTCGACGCGGCGTTGGGTTTCAAAGGTGGCGGGCGCGGGGGAAGGGGGCAGTGCCATAATCTCATCCAGCTGGCGGCAAAAACGTCAAACCGCGGCCGGTTCCCTTTCGATCATTTTCAGCAAACTGTCCCACGGCAGACGCCGGGCGTTGATATCGAGCCGCTCCAGAATCTTCCGGACTTTTTCCATATCCAGATTCGCCTGTTGCGCCCACAGGATAATATCGAGGTTTTCGGCACCGTGGTGATAGATGCGGTCCACAATCTGTCGCAGCAACTCGCGGTCGCGAGGATCGTGGAACTCACGATGGAACAGACCGAAATCCGCCGCCTCAAACTCCGAGAAAAACCGAATCCCTTGCAAATGAAGAAACCAGCAGTGGCGCAAGAACGGCCAGGAGTAGCTGACATACCACTGCCGCAGTGCTTCGTGCCCCAGGTCTCGTCCGGCCTTCTGGCTCTCGATCCATTTATGGCGCATTGCTTCCTTGCACGCCTCTTCCAGGACGCTGGCACACGCGACCTCGGTTTCGAGCAGCGACGAGGCGCTCATGAAAGGTTTCTCCCTTCAGTGCAACCGAAGCGATCCTTGTTCCAGCACGGCCACTTCCGTGTGTCTAAACCATCTTAGCGGAGAACGACTAGGGTAGCAAGCCAGCTTCGCGTGCGGATGCGAAAATAGTTAGGGTGGCGGTAACTTCATTTGTCGTAGGCGGGCAGGCCGGAATAATCAGGTGGGGGCACATCGCGCAACTGACGGCTCGCCCGCAGAAAATTCCAGGCGGGATCGGGCTGGATGTAGGCTGGCGGTGTCGTGCCCCCTGCTGGCTGGCTCGTGAATCGCGCGGGAAGAGCGGTCTGGGGTGTCGCCGTTGCAGAAGTGCTTTGAGCGGTAAGGCGAGCAGCAGGTCGCCAGATGCTAGCCGGCGGTTGGGGCACAGGAATTTTCCCGGTAATCTCCGCGAGGGCTTCCGCCAAGCGGCGGCGGGTTTCCGGGTGATTGGGCGTCCCGAAATGCCAAACGTCCTGACATTTGACATTATCCGCTCCATCAATCGCCCAGCCGCGAAAGATCGGATCGTTCGCCCGCACGTGAATGACACGGCCAACGTTTTCCGGGCGACTTCGCGGAGAATTGGTCAATGTCGCCCCGCCGATATACACGAGCAAATCAATCGGGATGTTTTCGCGCTGCAACGCATTGGCCAGGTCGCGCGCCGCAATCGCGCCCGCGCTGAAACCGACAATGACGAACCGTGCCTGGGAATCGCGTTGCCAGATATCTTCAATGACCCGCTGAAAGTACCAGCGGTGATAAAACTGGCCATACCAGCTTTTGCCGAAGCCCAACTCGCGGCAATAATCCCGTAGCGCGCTCAGCTGGCCGAATTCGAGCGGGTCAACGCCGTTGAGGAAAAACAAGTACACGTGTTGCTTGGCCTCAGCGGGCAACTGGCGAACAAACGCCGCCTCGTCTGCAGTATCCTGGGCCCACGCCCGGTACGCAGGCCACCACACTATAAGCACGAGCATTGTCGCGTGGCCCAGCAGCGTAATGGTGGCAGCGCGAGTCGCCGCTTTCTCCATGATGGCGGTTCCGTGGCCAAAGCTATTCCTGGGTGTGCCGTAAACCGGGCAGGGCGATGTTCGGCAGCAGTGGACTTCGCGGGGATGCCCCCTCTTGCCATCGGCAGGCTCGGCAACCGTTTTCCGCCTTTCTCGACTTTGGCACAACCCAAGACTCCGCAAACTCGCGCAAAATGCCGAGGATGGGTTCCAGTTCCAAGCCGGCGAATTTTACCGAACGCGCCAAGGCTGTGCGAATTGTCAGGCAAACAGCCGCTTGGGCTCCGCGTTTCCCCCTGCGTGCAGCTGTCAATTGCCGAAAGGCACCAACCGGTAGCTGAGCTGAACCTCCCGTGCAGGCATGAGTTTATCCGCGACTTGCACGAATACAACGCCTGGCCCACTGCGGAATACTGGGCGGGCTTTGTCCAGATAAATCCTTACCCCAAAGCCACCGCGGTCTATGAGCAAAGCCTGCGCCAGCACCGGCTTATCGCCCAGCGCTTGCAAGGTGCGGCCCTGTTCGTCCAAAACGAAAACGCTGGTGGGTTGCGGCTTCTGACCGGGTCGGGTGCGCGATTGCGGCAAAAACGGGATCAATTCGTAGGCCTCACGTACCTGACCCCGCAGCGGATTCTTCAGCCACAGAGTCAGCAGGTCGGTATCCGGGGTTTCGCGGAGCTGCACGGTGCACGCGATTTCGCTTTCGCCGAAAACAAACGCGCGGCGAACGGTAAGTGGAGTACCGCGGATCGGCCCCGAGCTTGCAACGCGCTGCTCTACAAGACGGGCATCGAAATGTTCGCTGTCTGCGGAGACAAACGGTGTCCCGTCGGCTTGAACCCCAGCCAGCGTGTGCAAACGAAACGTCCGCCATTGGGAAATATCCATGTTTTCACCGTAAGCTCCGTTCAACACCGAGGCCAATACCAACCCTTTACCCGGCACGTGTAACTGGCAAATCATGCCGCCCCCATAACCCGATTGTCCCAGATGGCTGTGGGTTTCCCACTTGGGAGTGAGCCGACCATGATAGGTCAGCACGTAATAGTTTTTCCGCCGGGCGGCGAACCATTCGTTGCCGCCGTTGACCGACTCCGTGAAATCAGGGCCGGGCAAACCTTTCCAGGCGAACGGCCCTTCGGTCTCGATCTTCCAGTGGGGGTAATAATGGGTGCGCGAACTCCAGGGGCCGGCCGGGACATTTTCGTCTGCCAAAGTGTAGCTGAACCACCGGCGGACGCCATCGTGAACACGCTGGAAGCGCTCGTCTTTCAAGTCGGCTAGGAGCGCTTGCCAGGTGGTAAGGATGTAAGAGGCGTAGTGATAAGCGTAGGCGAAGCCTTCCTGTACGGGTCCGGAGGGTCCGACACCGACGCGCTCGCCCCAACCCCCTTGGGTGAACCGCTCCCAGTAGGTCTCGAACAGTTCCTTTTGCAGGCTATCGCCTGTAGCTTCGTAGCAGTAGCGCAAAGCGGCCAGAACCTGAGCAAACGCATTACCGTTGACGCGCTCCCAGCTGCGGCAAAAAGCCAGACGGTCGCCAGCTACGAGAAAGGCTTCGTGTACGATAGCCTTTAGCTCGGCCGGCGCGTCGGTCTGCTGGAGAATTCGCCAGGCCGGTCGCCAGTACTGCCAAGCGTAGTTGCTGAATTCATAGGCCATGTTGGCAAACGGTCCGCCTAATGCCACACTGACGTGATCATTGGACCCAATCGCTCGTAACCCCGCGTGCAAATCTCGCAACGCTAGGTGCAACGCAGCCCGGTTGCGATGTGCAGGCCAATGATGCAGAATCACGTCAGCAAGCGGAGGCTGCCCATACGGCCCATTGACCGGCAAAAACCCCGGACGCTGCGGCAGCAACGGAAGTTTTTTCCCCGGGATCAACTGATAGCCTGGGGCTGGGGAGGCTAACTCGCCCTTTTCGTTACGCACCTCGAAGTCTTCCGTTCGCAGTCCTTTCAACCAGTCATGCAATCGCACTTGAAAGCCCTGCCAGAAAACCTCACCGTCGTGATAAATTGCACCGCCCTGGATAGCGCGAGCTGTTTCTTCATCGGACGCCAGTACTGCAGGCGCTACCAATTCTCCGCGATGATTGACCCTCGGATTCTTAGCCAACCGAAATTTCAACAACAGCAGGTAATCATTAGCTCCGGGCGAAACCTCGAGAGTGAAAATCTGGTCGTCCCACTGGCCGGGCCGATCGAAATCCACTTGTTGCCGCCAGAAAATCTGGCCGTTGGGATTGGAAACCAGATCGCGGCCATCCGGGGTGCGAAGCCTGACACGTCGCTGCCGGGGCACGTCGTATTCCGCTAGGGCTATATGGAAGCCGACACTGCCACGCGGCACATAAACATAAGTTTTGCGGTATTGCTCGGCGTGGCCGTGGAGCCAATCGGGGTGGCCGCTGACGCCGTAAGGCAGATGGGGCTCCAGTTGCACGGTAACGTAGTGGTCGGTGGCGCCTACGATCAGCAGCCGATAAATCCCTTTTTCGCCGCCAGGAATACGGAAGGTGAAGTCGCGTTTGGGGACGGCTGCCAGCCGTCCAGGGTCAGAAGCCGCACTCCAGCGCAACAGGGCCGCTCCTTTTTCCTGCGCATAGGCATGGTACCAGGCCTCGTGATCCCAGCCAGCCATGGGTAACTGAAACAAGGGTTTCGCGATGCCATCATCGGGGATAATCTGCCGCAGCAACGTCTTGCCCCTCGGGTCGTACACTTTGACCAGCACCTCGCGTGGCCCGTGCTCGAACCAGTTGAGATCGCGGACACTCAGACGCACAGTAAAGTCTCCGCCCTGCGCATTGTGCACGAAGAAAGTGACGCCGTCGTGCAAGCGACAAGTAGTTTGGGCGACAAGCGAGGGGGCGCTTCCTAGCAGCGTTAAAACGACCAGCAGCCGATGCATCTCTTGCTCCTTTTGGACGCTCGATTGTGCGCAGCGCTATTCACCCTAAGACGAACGTACCTTTCGGCCAAGTCCCCGCCTGATGCAGGGCCGGTCCTCGTACGGACTGAAACAGGTGCTTACTTGTTCCCGACAGGGAAACCTCGCGAGGGTTCGACATGCGAACTGACTAATCTCACCGTCCCATCGTCTGCGTAAGCGCACGAGAACACCCACAGTTCGGCTCGGACAATCAGCTCAGTCTCATTCGCACCGCAGCCTGGCAAACACAGCGCGATCAAGGTTGCCAGCACAATGCGGCGTGATTATCGCGTCAACCCCAGCATGTGGTTCGAGCACGCCCACGTTCGTTTTGCTCGAAAAAATGGTGCCATTCAGCTATAAAGCGTGGCCTCTAGGCGGCTATCCTGGTACTACGCGTTGGCCCAGGATAGTGTAACGGATGCGCAAGCGTTGTTCGTCAACATCGAAGAGCACCAGATTGGCCGGACTGGCGGGGAACAAGAAGGATGCGTCGGGCAATCCCAAGAGTTGCCGGGGCAGCGTGCTGGCCATGTCGACCGCTTCCGCGAGGATAATCTCGCCATCGCGCCAGGCACGATACACACCCGTATCCAAAAACCGCGACGCCCCGGCTAACACGGTTTGGCCCCGTTCATCGGTGACGCTGGTCCGGCCATTCGGATGCACCTCGATTTCCTTACCCCAGAGCGGATAACGACCGGGCGGCAGTCCAGCTAACGGACTGGCATCGCTAATCAGCACGCATCGGCTCGGCGTCTTGCAGCGCAGGAAACATTTTATCACCGAGGCCGGCAAGTGATGCCCGTCACAAATCAGGCTCGCCCGTAACGCATCGTTGGCGAGTTGCTCCCAGATATAGTTGGGGTGGCGGGGTAACAGTAAGTCGCACCCATTGCCCAGATGCGTGCACAATTGGGCGCCGGCACGCACGGCTTGAGCAATTTGTTGGGCGGAGGCATTGTGATGGCCCAGGGCAACAACCACACCTTCCGCACGCAGCCATTCGATCAAATCCACCGCCGCCGGCCAGGTTGGCGCCAGCGTTACCAGGCGAATTCGCCCGCCAGCCGCTTCCTGCAGGCGGCGAAACTCCTCGCGGTTCGGTGGTCGAACATGAGCGGCTGGATGCGCTCCGCGCGGCCC
>BEIM01000185.1 GCA_002898995.1 bacterium HR36 | reverse complement strand
GAGGGCCGACGAATTGGTCCTCCCGAATTTATGCAGCGCGCTGAGGATGGAACGGTTTATCTCCTTTATTATCACAAGACCTATCCCGCCGGCCATGTATTCCGAATTTCCGCAGACCGGAAGACTTGTGAGCATATCGTTGCCCACAACACCAATCTTAAGGGCGCAAATATTGATGGCGAGGGTCTAATGACAACGTGGCATTGCGGACCGGCAATGATTTTAACCGCCTCTAATGAACTGTTTCTGCTAGCCATTGATTCGAACATGGTCCGGCGCTGGAAGAATGGTCGGGTATCCACGTTATTCCTGGATGGTGAGTGGAGGGAGGCGCCCACCCACGTGAAAAATATTCAACCGGTACGCTTTAACGGCTTTGCTCCAGCCCAGCATGGGCTTCCCTACATCTATATCTTTTATCCGGGTGAGGACGCCTTTGGCGATGTTCGCGCCTTTCGGTTTGGACCCGTCGATTTCCACAAGCCGGCTCAAAAGTCTAACCTTACGAAGTGAAGGAGTGAAATGAGATGGTTTTGCGACAAGGGATCTTGATAAGCCTCGTGGTGGCACTCTTACCTGCTTCTGACGCGTTGGCAGATGTGGGGCATCCCATCGACGTGGCCCCAATGGTATCTGACAGCCGGAATCAAGTTTGGGCTGCCGCTGCCTGGTCGGCACAAGCCCAATGTTGGCTCGTAGCTTGGCGCGAAGGCTATCTCAATGAACCGAGCTGTGACATCTACTGCGCACGTTTGGCCGCTGATGGAACGGCTTTGGACTCAAAGGGAATCTGCTTATCAACACCCAAGTCGGCTCGGAACAACCGACCACGGGTGGCATGTGACGGTCGAGACTTCTTGGTGGTCTGGGAACAGTACCGCTTGGCCAGCGACAAGACTCCGGAAACAGGCGACTGGGATGTGGTAGCTAAGCGTGTCTCGGCGGATGGCATAGCTGACAAGGATACGCTGATTATCGCTCAGGGTAAGCATAACCAATGTCGACCCGATGTCACCTTTGCTAGGGGATATTATCTCATCACCTGGATGGGGTATGAAGGAAGCCTCTATGGGGTGCAAGCCATTCGGTATCTACCCAACGGCAAGGCGGTCGACAAAACACCGCTCATACTAGCACGGCATGATCCAAAAGGCACGAACAAGTCGGAACCCCTGGTGAATGCACTTCTCCCCGTCTTGGCTGCGGATCAGCAGGGGCATGTTCTTGCCGCGTTTTACAAGTCACCCCTAAATGTCAGAGAGCATCCAGGCTATTTTCGACACTTAGCTTTTCGGTCAGTGGATGTCAGCGCAGGTAAAGCCATTGGGGATCCGCCACCGCCTCGTCCCACGACCAAGCTGGTTCCTGGTACTGGTGGCTATCCTTATGAGGAGTTGGCTCCTGCTTTAGCTCTTGGAAAATCGGGTGCCTTGCTCGTGTGTCGAGCTGACAGCCGCCGAATGACCAATAAAGACCGACATAAAGTTCTCTCGTTGTGTCGGCTGTCCAAAAGCGGTGAGGTCATCTCTATGGATGCCTTTGGTTCCTCGCTCATTCTAAGCGATTCTTTTTACCCGCTACAAATGCGTCCCTGTGTCGCATTCGATGGCCAAACCTATCTGGTGGTAAGTGACGTTTTGAGTTCCACCAAGGTCGAAAGAAAACATGAGACCGCTTGGGAAAGGTATGTCCGCATTCTGGGCTGGAAAGTGGAGGAGGATGGCAAATTACAAACGGAAGATGGATTTGTAGTTGCCGGAACACCACAACGGCAGTGCCTACTGCCCGCAGTCGCGGCTGGACCGCAGGGGACATGGCTAGTTGTCTACTCCGAAGTGCGCGGCATCGATAATGTCAAGGTTGTAGGGCGCGTGGTGAAATAAATTCCTTGCCCTGAATGTGCACCTCCTCAAGCATCACCGAGTATCTCTTCAAACACGCCAAGGATGATTCTCCCTACTTGCCTTTGTCCGAGGAAGCGCTGCGCTTTTCCGAGGGCCAGTTCGTCGTCTGGGAGCGGACACCGATCCCGACCGGCTCACGCCCTGCGTGCTGGAGCAGTGCCGGTATGGTAGTGTACTGCACTGCCTACCAGGCGATGGGCAAGGAAACTACACCTGATTAAGCTGACCGCCCTAGCCAATGCGACGAGCGAGCTGCAAAAAGCCAAGAGTGGCAGGCGGCGTCCGCCTTTTCCCGGCACCGATGGCGTCTGGGGAGTTTCCTCGGTGGTCCGTTCGATGCGTTACGCAAGCCGTAGTGCCGCCTCTGAGTGCTGGCCCACAACTTGAGGCTTTTTACCGCGACCAGTTAGGGCTTCAACAGTGCACGGAACACTGGAAAAGCCAGCTGACTAGGCCGCCCAATTGTGAACTTAGCTTGGAATTGCTGTTACCTTTTCTTCCGTCGTGGAACATAGCTAACGATCCTACCTGAAGCACCGGCTCG
Source organism: bacterium HR36 (assembly GCA_002898995.1). GTDB lineage: Bacteria > Planctomycetota > Planctomycetia > Gemmatales > HRBIN36 > HRBIN36. The sequence goes on along the minus strand of BEIM01000185.1, from coordinate 4,516 downwards.
CCGCTATCTGTCGAAGGAGCTTCCCATAACTGGCAGGAGCGGAATTTTCGTTCCAATATGCTCCTCTCGGAGAACAAGGAATGCGTCAGATTGGATCATTGGTGCTGACTGCTCTGGTCAGTATTGTTGTGCCCGCCAATTCGATCCGCGGTGGCGAGGCTCGCTCATCGCCCGTGCCGACCGAGCCGCTGTTTAGCCGCCATATCGTACCGCTGTTTAGCCGGCTTGGGTGCAATGGTGGGGCCTGTCACGGCGCGGTCCAGGGCAAGGGGGGCTTGCGGCTGAGCCTCTATGGGGTAGATCCGCAACTCGATCACAACCGGTTGCTCAGAGAATTTGGCGGCCGTCGGCTCAATGTCCTGGATGCCGACGCCAGCCTGGTCTTGCTAAAGGCCACGGCACGGGTGCCGCACGGAGGCGGCAAACGGTTAGAGGTCGGCAGTGCCGAATACCAGCTCATCCGCAATTGGATAGCGGCCGGGGCTCGCCTCGACCCAGTCGAAAAGTCGGCAGTTCGGCGGCTAGAAGTAACGCCGGCCAGCCGTACTGCCAAACCGGGCGAACGGTTTACCTTGCGGGTGCAGGCCGTTTACGCAGACGGCTCCCAGGAAGAAGTAACGTCGCTGTGTAGTTTCGAGGCGGTCAATCGTGAAGTGGTTGAGGTGGACCGCAACGGCGAGGTTCTGGCAAGGAGTGTCGGGGATACTGCTATCGTCGTTCGCTATCCGGGGCAAGTAGGTTGGGCGACCACGATTGTCTTACCCGAACAGCCAGCGGAAAACTTCCCGAGCATTCAAGCAACTAATCTCATTGACAGACATGTGCTGGCACGACTGCGACTCTTGAGCCTGCAACCGTCTCCGATATGCGATGATGCGACCTTCCTGCGGCGGGTGACGCTTGATGTCACGGGGCTTTTGCCGACCCCGCAGGAGATCCGTGCATTCCTGGCCGACAAGGATCCGAGCAAGCGAGCCAAAAAGATCGACGAGCTTCTGGAGCGCCCCGGCTACGCCGCCCTGTGGGCTACGAAATTCATGGACATCCTCCGGCTAAGCGGCTACTCCCCCGGCGGTCCTTTCCCGCCTTCGGTTACCGATGAATACCGGGCGTACGAGTGGCTGCGCGCTCGTTTCCGCGAAAACGTTCCTTACGATCAACTGGTTGAGCGTATTCTTTTGGCCACCAGCCGAGAGGGCCGTGACTACGACGCCTGGGCCAACGAGATGGCAGCCATACTCAACGAGGAAGCCGAAGCCAAGCCGCCGGCCACGTACGCCGCCCGGCATACCCTTGACCTTTTCTGGCAACGGCGCATGGCCACCGACGTCGATCATGCCATCCGCGTGGGCCATGCGTTTCTGGGGCTGCGACTGCAATGTGCCCAATGCCATCGCCATCCGCACGACGTCTGGACGCAGGAGGACCTGCTCAGCTTCGCCAACTTCTTCATGCGCATGCCACACTTCAACAGTATGGCCGGCTCGCGAGCGCAGCCCGCACCCGAAGCCATCGCTGCCGCCAAAAGACGCGCAGCCGACTTGCCCAGCAGGCTGCAATCCTCCTTTGTCAAGAGTTTCGAACGCGAAATTTTCGTCCTTACTAGAGAGCACCTTGAAGGGCCGGGCATGAAGGGAGGCCGATCCTTTTTCAACACCAGCAAGGATGGCTTCGCCACTGTCACCAGTCCGTTGGGAACGCAATCGTCGCGGCAAATGCGCCTGCTCGGGGAGTCCACTGCATACCCTTTACCGAACGATGGCAGCGATCCCCGCGCCTTGGTAATGGCTTGGCTGCGCCGGCCAGACAACCCCTTCTTTACCCGGGCCATCGTCAATCGTGTTTGGGCACATTACTTTGACCGCGGTCTTATTGATCCACCCGACGATCTGTCGCCATTGAATCCACCCTCGCACCCGGAGCTATTACAGGAACTCTGCGATGGCTTGATTGCTAACAAATACGACCTCAAATGGTTGCACCGCACGATCCTCAATAGCCGTACTTATCAGCAGAGCAGTTTAACAAACGCTAGCAATCGCCACGACCGACGCAATTTTGCCTCATTCTACGTCCGTCGGCTGCCGGCCGAGGTGCTGCTTGACATTATCGATCAGGCCACCGGTTCATCTGGCTATGACAAAGGGGACCGGAGCGTTCGCGACCCGGGAAAGATGCCAGCTGGCCTCCGGATGCTCGAGGGCGGAGCGATCTTTTGTCGCGGCGATGGGGCATCCACCTTTGCCCTGAACACGTTCGGGCGCCCCGAGCGGAACGTCGAGGTAGTCTGCGACTGCGAGCGCGATAACCAGGCGACCATGCTCCAAGCACTGTTTCTGGCCAATCATCCGTGGCTGCGGGCTAAGATCGCCGACAAGCAAGGCCTGGTCGCCCGCCTCGCGCAGGCATCACTCAGTGATGATGAACGGATCGAGGAACTATTTCTGGCTACCTTGAGCCGTTTGCCAACCCCGATTGAGATGAAATTGAGTCAAGATTATCTCAAACAGACCGGTTCGACTGTGAAGGGATTGGAAGGTCTGTTGTGGGCCCTGCTGAACACCAACGAGTTTTTGTTCAACCATTAACGCCCTGCGAGGTCAGATTATCTAGCAAGGCCGAAGACTGCCATGAACCAAATTATCTACGAAGACAGGAGGCTGCCATGAGCCAATCTTTAAACCGTCGGCATTTTCTCCGTGTAGGCGGCACTACTCTCTTTGGTCTGGGCCTTGCCGACCTGTTTCGCGCCCAGGCCACGGCGTCGGGCAAACGCGCGGCAGCCAAGCAGATGATCTGCATCTGGCTGGCCGGCGGTCCTAACCACCGCGACTCGTTCGACCCGAAGCCCAATGCGCCGACCGAGTTCCGTGGCTCTTTCAAGACGATTAGGACTAACGTACCGGGCATTCAGGTCAGTGAGCTGTTGCCACGGCTGGCGCAAGTAGCCGACAAGTATACCATCATCCGCTCCTGCACGACCGGCGATGGCCGCGCCGATCACGCCAAGGACACCAATTACTGGCTCACCGGCAACCGCCGCCAGGTGCCGCAGACGCCGAAGTACCCGACCTACGGCAGCGTCGTAGCCAAGCTCAAGCAGGCCCCGCCACGCGTGCCGAGTTTCATCGTCCTCGGAGGCGGCGATAAGGACGTGCTGACCGACAGCTATCTCGGTGCAGCCTATGCCCCGCTCATGTTCACCCAAGAGCAGGCCAAGGCCATGCAGGAAATGCTATCCATCCCGCAAATCAATTTGTCAGCTTTTGGCCGCGGCGCTGATCTGGTCCGGGCCTTCAATGCACAGCGGCGGCAGCTCGACCAACTTGATCCGCTCCTGGAAGGACGGGACCAGTTCCAGCAAAAGGCCTTCGACCTGCTCCAATCGGCAAAGATTGCCCAGGCGTTAGACCTAAAGAAGGAAAACGCAAAAACTCTGGAACGCTACGGTGCTAGCCCGGCCAACAAGCTACGCGGCGGCAAGGCATTTTGCGAATCGGTGTTGGTCGCGCGGCGCTTAATTGAAGCCGGCGTGCCGTTTGTCCACATTAACTTTGGCGGCTGGGACGCCCACGAGGACAACGACGGTACGATGCGCGAGAAGTTCCCCTCCGTGGACATGGCCGTAGCCAGCCTACTCGAAGATCTAGACCAGAGCGGCTTACTCAAAACCACGATCGTGGCCCTGTTGGGCGAAATGGGCCGCACCCCTTGGCCACAGGGAGGCGGCGGCAAGGGGAGTGACCACTGGCCGACCCAGTTTGTCGTCCTGGCCGGTGGGGCTTTAAGGGCGGCAACGTCGTCGGCGTCACGGACTATCGGGCTGCCGAGATCAAGGACAAACTCTACAAAGTGGATAGCTTCGCCCGCACCATCTACACCAAGCTGGGCATCGACCCGGACCACGAGTTTCTGACCACCGACGGCCGGCCGATCAAGATCGTCACCACGGATGCCCCGATCATCAAGGAAGCCTTAGCGTGACACCCTGCTCGCAAACGCTGGGCCAATAGGAGTTCGAGAACTTCTTCAGCACCCAACTTAACTTTGCCGCTGTAATTCATTGTGATACCATGCTTAGGGCGCTTACCACCCCGAAAGTGCGGTGACAGATGTTAGAAATCATTTCACAATTCGCGCCAAGCAGATGAGGATGAAAGCGACGACCACGAAAGCCCAATAGACTTCCACGCAACGCTCATAGCGGACCACCAGGCGACGAAAATGCCCCAGCCAGCTGAAAGTCCGTTCGATCACCCAGCGGCAGCGGTAAGGCGAAAGGTCCGGCTGGCGGCCGCGACGCGGTTGATGGCGTCGGCGTGGAATGCAGGGACGAATGCCGCGACGCCACAAGGATTGCCGAAAAGCGTTGCTGTCGTAGCCCTTGTCGGCCACCAGCACCTGGGGCCGTGTGCGTGGCCGTCCACGCCGTCGGGGAACCCGAATCGTCTGCAAGGTCGCCTCGGCCAACCGAAGCTCGGCCGGCTGCGCACTGGCCACCATACCCCCAATGGGC
>BEIM01000184.1 GCA_002898995.1 bacterium HR36 | reverse complement strand
GTCTTTTTTGCAAGCGGTGTCCACTTTGAGCAAATCGCCTTCTCGGAGCACGCGCGGGCCGGGAATGCCGTGAACCACTTGCTCATTGATGGTGATGCAACAACAGGCGGGAAAGGGGACGCGGCCAGGGTGGCCTTTGAACAATGGCTCGACACCTTGCTGGCGGTAGAACTCCTCGACAGCCTGGTCAATGTCCACGGTACGCACACCGGGCTTGGCCATCTCGCGGGCGATCCGCAGCGCTGCCGCTACTATCTTGCCCGCCTCACGCATCTTGGCGATGTCTTCGGGGCGCTTGTATTCGATTTTCTGGGCTTGGACTTTTTTCAGCATCATGGTCGGACTTACCTGGTCTGTGGCGAATGCGTCAGCGACTAAGTGGAAAGCGTCTTTCCGCTGGCCAGTGCCTGGCGCAGGCGCGCGAAAATGGTCTCAGGTTCGCCGAGGCCGTTCATTTCGAGCACCTTCCCTTGCTGCTGGTAGTATCCCACGACCTCGGGGGCGGTGGCCTGATAGACGCGCAGGCGCTGGCGGATGGCCTCTTCCCGGTCATCGGCACGTTGAATCAAGGCTGTGCCGCAGTAATCGCACTGTTGGTTGCGCTGCGGCGGATGCCGGGGGATGTGGTAGATGGCCCCGCAGTGCGGACAGCTGCGGCGTCCCGCAATCCGCTGGACAATTTCTTCGTCAGGCACGTTCAGCAAAATGGCGTGATCCAGCGGCAAGCCCACTTCCGCCAAGATGGCATCGAGAGCTTCCGCCTGCGGGCGCGTACGGGGATAGCCGTCCAGCACAAAATGTTCGGGGCGATCGCTGCGGCGGAAGCGCTCGGCAATAATGCCGTTGACGACCTCGTCGGGAACGTACCGTCCCTGCTCCATGTACGGGCGTGCCAGTTGGCCAAGCGGTGTGTTTTGGCGCACGGCGTCGCGAAGGATATCGCCAGTGGAAATATGCACCAGACCGCAGCGCTCTTGTAGCCAACGAGCCTGCGTTCCCTTGCCGCTTCCGGGCGGGCCTAAAAGCACCAGCCGCATGATTGGTCCGTTTCTTGTACACGCATAGCGGTTTCCGCCTCTCAGTGCCCGAGGTTTACCGCGGAAAAATCGCCGACCTTTGCCCCATGTCGTCTGCGAGCGCCCCGCCGCGGGTGTGTCCTGCTGCGGCGTCATTTGGGCGGATGCAATTCCATTTTAGGATACGCCGATCCCAACGCCAGCCTGGCGGAAGATGCTGCGATGAAAAAATCGGACAGTTGCTCTTGCGAGAGCCGCGTAAAATGACATAGAAGGCACATCGTCAGGCTGTAGGAAATGGCAACGTTGTGCGTCATACCATTGGCAAAGGCATCCCCGGAAGTTGGACAGCGACAAAGACAGACGGGCCAGCAAAGCCCGTGCGGGATACGGGAGGCGGGACGATGGCGGTTACCGCAGAAGTGAGAAAGGAGCAGATTCGCCAGGCAGAGGAAGTGCTCGGCCTGGAAGGGCGCCGTTTGGGATTTGCCCGGAGCCTCTTTTTCGGACATTTTCGCGCCGACTTAATGTTCCCCTGGCCGCAGTTGGAACCGGCGGAGCAACGGGCGGTGGAAGAATTGGTCGGGGAGTTCCGCCAGTTCGCCGAGACGGAGATTGACCCGTTCGAGATTGACCGGCTAGCCGATATCCCTGAAAGTGTGCGGCACGGTCTGGCCCGACTGGGAATGTTTGGCCTGACGGTACCGCGGGAATTCGGTGGTCTGGGGCTGTCGCAATCGGCAGCTTGCCGGGTGATGGAAGCAGTGGGCAGCGTGGATGCCAGCATTGCCGTCATGCTCAACGCCCATCACAGTATCGGCTTGCGGGTGATTGTGCTGGCGGGGACCGAGGAACAAAAACAGCGCTGGCTACCGCCCCTGGCGCGTGGTGAAGTGCTGGCCGCTTTCGCGCTCACCGAACCCAACGCCGGTTCCGACGCCGCTTCCATTCAGACCACGGCCACCCCTGGTGAAGATGGGCAGGTCTATTACCTGGACGGCGAGAAACGGTACATCACCAACGGCGCTATTGCCGGCGTGCTGACGGTGCTGGCGCGGGCGCCTGTGCCGGGGCGCGAAGGCACTCATGTTACCGCCTTTCTGGTCACTCCCGACTTACCGGGCTTTGAAGTCGTCGAGGCCCGCATGCCGAAGTGCGGCATTCGTGGCACGGTTACCAGCCGATTGGCCTTCCATCACATGCCCGTGCCGGCCAGCAATGTCCTGGGACGGTTGGGAGAGGGGTTGCGGCTGGCATTGACGGCGATAGACTACGGCCGGATCACCTTTGGCGCCACCTGCACCGGCGCCGCAAAGGTCTGCTTGCAGGCCGCTGTCCGCCACGCCTGCACCCGCCGCCAGTTTGGCCAGCCGTTGGCCGAGTTCGAGATGGTCAAGGAAAAACTCGCCTCCATGGCCGCCGAGGTTTTTGCCATGGAGTCCGCTACACACCACGCTGCCGCTCTCATGGATGCGCAGACCGGCGATTACATGCTGGAAACCGCCATGGTCAAGGTCTTCGCTTCCGAAGCGTTGTGGCGCATCGTCAACGACACCATCCAGATTTTCGGCGGCCAGGCTTATTTTGCCGATGAGCCTTACGAACGCATGATGCGCGACGCGCGCATCAACCTCATTGGCGAAGGGGCCAATGACGTCCTGCGGGCGTTCGTCGCCTTGGTCGGTCTGCGAGAAGTCGGCCAGCAGTTGAAAGTCCTGGCCGATGCGATTTGGCGACCCTGGGAACACTGGCTGGAGCTTCTGCGCTTTGCAGGCCGGCGGATTTATTTCAGTGCACCGCAAATCCCCGTTACCCACGCGGAATTGGCGGAGGAGGCTTCCCGTCTGGCTCACGACATCGCAGCTTTTGGGAAAGCCGTCGAATCCGCATTGCTCCAATACCGTGAGAGCATTGTCGAAAGACAATTCGTACAGAAGCGCCTCGCCGATGCCGCTACCGATCTCTACCTCGCCTGCTGCGTTCTGAGTCGGCTCGATGCCTGGCTCGATCGTCCGGATGAGAGCGGGCCGGCCTTGCTGAATCGTGGTCGGCTCTTTTTGGCGCAGGCTTCGCGGCGCGTGCGGCAACACCTGCACGCCCTCCGCGACAACGACGATGCGCTCACCACGCAAGTCGCCGACGACTTAGTGAACGGCTACCGAGCTGGGGTTGGCGCAGCGCCGTCACCGACGGCTGGTGCGGGCGCCGAGTTTGCGTGATAATTCCGCCACCAGAACGGTCCGGCTCATCAACAATGTGCGTGCGGCGAACCGCCAGCAGCCGCCGGCCAGCCGGGATCCACCACCGCCAACCTTACAGATTTTTCAAAAATCGAAGCTGTTCGATCCGCTGTTCCAAGTTCTGGTCCGGGTAGGTAAGCCGCCAGTAGCTGTTGAGGATATGCTTGGCTCGTTTCTCGAGTTCCGCGCTCTCTTGGTGGGAAATGGACTGATACCCATGCGCCAGCACTGAGCGGTTGCGAATTTCTGTAAGCCGCCTCAAGTTGCCCAGGGACTCTGCGCTGTGCAAATGAGCCTCGCGCATCAACTGGTCTTCCAGGGCGCAGAGAAGCACGGCCGCATCCATCAGCGAAATTCGGTGGGGTAACGCCTTCATCTCGAAATCGGGATCCACTTTTTTGCCCACTGGTGATAGCGTTGCCAGAGTTCGTCCGGGTCGCCGAGTAACTTGTAATCTGGCCGCCGGAGGTTGAACTCGGAAGATCTTTTTTCCAACCGCCGGGCGAAGCAGCCTTCAATAGTGCGGTAAAACAAGAGTGCGGCGAAATCGTGGCGACCCATTTTTTGGTAATGTAAGCCCAGCAAGTAATGGTTGAGCACCAGGGAGTCCCGGTCATGCGACACGAGTTTTTCCAGGAAATCCAGCTGGGCCCTCACAGCGCGGGAATCGGAATGGCTAAGGGGTAAGCGTGCCGCCTCTACCTTGGCTTTCAAAGTGTCAGTGCATTCTCGCAGCGTCTGCATGTCCAGGTTACACCAGGCGGAGTAGAGACGGCTGATGTCGCGATGCAGCCGCGCTCGTTCGGGATGAGCGAGATGATCGGCTAATCGGTTGAATTGCTGATAGGCCGCTTCAAAGGCGCCTGCTTCGGAAAGCTTCACGGCTGCCTGAAGTTCCTGGCCGCCAAACTCGCTCATCGCCTGGTCGAGAATCAGTAACTTTTCTGTTCCCGGTTCGGGACGACGCATTTCTCGATCGTAGCGATCCCCATCGAGATAACAGGGCACAGCATTAAACTCCCAGGCGGCCAATGCCGCCACCGCGCCCATCACCTTCTTGCCACCAGTTATGTCCACCATTACTGGAATGCGGCGTGGCTGCTCGCTTCCCTCCTGCCTGGTACGTTCGAACTGCTGCCGAACATCCGATTGCTGAAGTCGCTGCTCAATGATACGAAAAATGCTCAAATGATCGCTGGCTTCGCAAAGTTGCCTCTCGTATTGGAAAAATTCCAACTTGCCAGCCTGGATCAACCGCTCGCACAGGTAGTTGAGTTCCCTTTGGGCATCTAGGTGAGTGATCACTAATAAATGGGCCGGGAGGAGCAATTCAAACGTCAGCAGCGTTGTTTCGGGCGAGTAGCCGAGCAAACTGATCAGCAGGTAAACACTTGGGGGCGGTTTATCGGCGAAAGAGCGCTCACTGGCCCGGCGCACCACCTCGGCAAACATGTGCTGAAAATAATAACGGCGAGCTTGCTCTACTGGCGAGCCCTCGCCGTATTGCTCCTGCCCACGCCAGATCCTGCGTAAGCGCTCGAGCTTGTTCTGCCATGCCTCGGGCTCGGGCAAATGCTGGTGATCCTCGGCGCTGGTGTGGCGGTCGTGGTTTCGGACGGAGTCTTCCAGCACAGCAGCACTCATGTCGGTTGCTCCCGCCATGGCTTTCTCTCCGTGCTGATGCTGCGTTTACCAATAGTTGAAGCGAATGGCTTGCAATACCGATTGCGTTCGCTGCCACCACCGGAAGTTTGGGCCGGGGTCTAATCGACCAAAGTGCCCGTGCGGTCGTCCATCGGGTCCTTCGCCCCAGGCGCGTTCCCCGAAATGCTCAGCCAGGTAACCACGCAAGCCTTGCAAAAGCTCGCGGAGACGCTGCCCGGCAATCCCTCCTTGACCGGGTAATTGGTTTTCGAGCAGCCATCGCCGCAAGCGCGCAATGCGGCTCAATATTTTCAGTACCGGGCCGCCTTGCTCCATGTGCTGTGCGGCCTTGTCAAACCAGCCACACGCCGCCTGGGCATACTCTAGGCTCCCGGTTTCTCGCCAGGCCCGCTGGCAGAGAAGCCCCATTCCCTGATAAATCAGGCCGAAAGGATGTAATCGGCGGCTTTCAGTGGAATAGGCATTGGTCGGGTCCGATTTTTGCCACTCCGTTATGAAGGCCAGGACGTCCGCCAGTTCACCGAATGCATACCGTCCCTTGATTTGCAGGGCCAGAACATATTGCTTGCCCTCTTCGGCAACAGGGGAAGGCGAAGACAGGTCGGGCAACTGGGTACATACCTCTTGCCACAAGCCGCGTCCCAGTTCGCCCTGGTCGCAGGCGAGATGGCCGAGATAGACCCATTGCCGCTGGCGGTCCTCCGCAGCACTGAAAAATCGGAGAGCTTTGCGAAAGCACTCCTCTGCCCGGCGATGGTCAGGCTCACTTTGCAGCGCGTAAATCTGCCCCAATGTGCCATAAAGCGTGCCGATCAAACGCACCGGCAATTGTTCGACGGGGACGCCGAATACCTGTGCCAGCGATTCCAGCCCCTGCTCAACTTTGCTGAGTATGTAAGCCAAAACGATTTTCGCCTCGTCGAAGCAGAATTGATCCAGCCGGCTGATGGCACGGCGGTTGCGCATCTCGGCCATCAACTCCAGCCCCCGCAGGCCCAATCCGCGTAGGTGTTCCTCCCGTTGCACGTACTGGTCCCAGACAGCATCAGCTATTTCGCGTTCACCGAGATGGTTGGCCGCAGAAAGGTGCGCCTGTAAAGCGAGTACTTCCGCTTCGGGCGAGTTTCGGCCTGCCTGATTGAGAATCTGCACGGCAAAGTCGGCGAGGTCAGCGCCAAGCTTGGCGCATCCCGGTTTGTCCACAAGTTCACAAACCCGGTTGAGAAAGCTCAGCACCGGCTGCGGATTTAGTTCGGCCAATCGGGCGGCCTGCCTCAGTAGTGCCTGGAGAGTTTCTGCAATTGGCCCGTCGCTTTCGGGCGGCGGAGATCGCGAGGCAACCGTGCTGGAATACAACTGCTTGGCACTCTCCAAGAAATGGGCCAGGTTTCCTTCCTCCAGAGCCGACTGCATCCGCGCCACCTGGTACAGAGCCGGGCCGTAATCCAGCACCGCCAGCGGCGGGAGCAGCCGAATCGGCTGACGCACCCCTTGCAGCTGGCCGCGGAGACAACCCAATTCCAGGTCGGCTAGATAGAGCGCTGCCGGTTGCGTCGGCGGTGTCAGCTCGCGGTAGTTGATAGGAACGACTCCGATCTCCTGAAAACGCAGTTGCGTATTCGGCCAGGATTGGCGAATTCCCGCGCGGAGCAAACCGCCCAACTCGCGCTGCGTAAGGGCCTTGACCAGCAGTTCGCCACGCTCGCTTTGGAAATACTCGTAATGCTCGTAGCCGAGTTGGGTCAACAGCTGGCGATTCTCCGGCGTGTCTTTAAGAGGAAAATACCTTTGTCCTACGTAAACCCGAACATCGGCAGTCGGCCGCAGCTTGGCCCGTATCGCTGGGTAAACGAAACAAACGAACTCAATGATAGCGTAGAGCATCTGCAAATAGCGGTTGTCGTATTCGCGTTCGGCAAGCACGTTGCTACCCTGCGGAAATATGTCGCTCTGGTGGCGGATGGCGATGGCGAAAATTTCGCGTCGGCCGCCCTGCCATTGCCCAAGCCGGTTTGCAATCAGTTCCAACAGGCTTCGCTTTTGGTCGAGCAACAGCCCGATCGGAAGAAATGCAGGTCCTGGGGAAA
>BEIM01000183.1 GCA_002898995.1 bacterium HR36 | reverse complement strand
GCGAATTGTTCGGCGAAGTGGCGCTGGAACTGGACACGCGTGTGAGGATTTTGGGTTTCAGCGAAGCCGCTGAACGCGACTGGCAAGTACTGGATGCGCCCACGCAGCGACTGCTGGAGCGGTATACGGCAGGCATCAACACCATGCTGGCGCTAGGGATTCGCCGATTACCGCCCGAGTTTCGCTTGTTGGGACACATTCCCGAACCCTGGCAGCCTACCGATACGCTAGTCTGGTCGAAGGTGATGAGTTGGGGCCTGTCGGTCAACTGGGTTTCGGAAGTGTTGCACACGGTGCTGGTGGCGCGTCTCGGGCCGGAGAGAGCCGCCGCTTTCCTGGAGGAATATCCACCAGAGCATCCGTTAGTGCTCAGCGAGCAGACGGTGCGGCAGTTCGTTACGGAGTTAGCCGAGGAGTTGCGGTTACCGCGGGAGATAGCGGATTGGCCGACGTTGGGTGCCATGAGTAATGCTTGGGTCGTAAGTCCTGAACGCAGTGTAACCGGGGCCCCACTCTTGGCAGGCGATCCGCATTTGAGTGTGCAAATGCCGAGTTTGTGGTACGAATGCCATTTGCACTGCACGCAATGGCAGGCGATAGGCGCGGGAATCGCGGGAGCGCCAGGCATAGTGATCGGCCACAACGCCGACATTGCTTGGTCCGTTACCGCCGCCCTGCCTGATACGCAGGATTTATATTGGGAACGACTGCAACACGATGGGAAGTGGGAGGCAGAGTATAGTGGGCGCTCAGAAATCGTGCAGATGCGGCAGGCAGTGGTTCGCGTGCGCGGCTGGAAGAAACCGGCATTGGTAGATGTCCTACGAACCCGACATGGACCGATCATCAATGCTTTGTTGCCGGGTGGATTATCAACAGGGGACCCAAGCTGGCCCCGAACGCGAACGCTCTTTCCTTTTCTGGCACTGCGGCATACCGGAGATGAACCAAGCCGAATCGCCCAGGCGATTTTGAAGCTCAATCGGGCGCGCAACTGGCAGGAGTTTCGGGAAGCGTTGCGCGATTGGACGAGCCCAGCCCAGTGTTTCGTCTATGCTGATCGCGCCGGGAACATCGGTTTCCAGATGGCTGGGCTAGTGCCCATTCGGCGGCGTGGCTGGGGCCAACTTCCCAAACCGGGCTGGACCGACGAGTACGAGTGGACCGGCTGGGTTCCTTTTGAGCAATTGCCGCACGAATATAACCCTGGGCGTGGCTGGATTGTTCTGGCCAACCATGCGGTCGTGGGACGAGAATATCCGTATTTTCTGACCCGCGAACCGCTCAACGGCTACCGCGCTCGCCGGATTGTGGAGTTGTTACAGGCACAGCCCCAGCATGACCTAGAAAGTTTCCGCCGCATCCAGCTCGACCAGCGGTGTGAAGCGGCACGGCCGTTCTGTGAGTTGGTGCGTGCAAATCGGGAAGGGTTGCTGACACACCCGCGCGTGCACTCGTTTGGTCGGCTGGCGCAGGAAGCATTGGACGTTCTAGGGGAATGGAACTTTTCGCTGGACCAAGAGAGTATTGCTGGGACGATGTATGAGGTGCTGCTCCAGTACGTTTGCGAGCGGCTCTTTCGACCGTGGCTGGGAGAATGGACACCGTTTTTCCTCGGCCAAGGATTTCATCCGGTGCTCAATCCTGCGGCATTGCCGTTTTTGGATCGTAGCGCGCTGGTGGCGGTGCGGCTGCTCCGTGATGCAGAGGGACGCCAATGGTGTCGCGACGACCAGGGAAACCCTTGCGAACCATTGGACCTGTTGGCGCTGGCCTTCGCGGATACGCTGGAGTACTTGTGCCGGCGACTGGGCAAGCGTATTCACGCCTGGAAATGGGGTCGGCTGCATCGCGTAACATTTCGCCATGCGCTAGGCCAGCGGCGTTTGTTAGGCTGGCTGTTCAACCGTGGGCCGTATCCATATGGCGGAGATGTCAACACCGTCTGGCAGGCCTCTTTCACTCCCAACTGGCTCACCGCTTCCCCTCAGGGTTTCACCGCTTCCTATCGGCAGCTCTTTGACTTAGCCGATTGGGATCGGGCACTGGCAGTCCATACCACCGGTCAATGCGGTCATCCCGCCAGCCAGCACTATGATGACTTCATCCCCATGTGGCTGCGCGGCGAGTATCATCCGTTATTGTGGTCGCGCGCCAAAATCGAACAGCACTTGGAAGGCCAACTGACGCTGGAGCCGAAAGTCCCCCGGGAGGTTGGATCATGAGTGCGACGCGGATTGCCGAATATTTGCGAGAACAATTGGGGCAGCTGCAAAACAGCGGTCTTTATAAGGCGGAGCGTGTGCTCAGTTCTCCGCAAGGAGCGGAAATCGAGACGGGTGGGCGAAGAGTGCTTAATTTTTGCGCCAACAACTATCTCGGCCTGGCGACACATCCGGCCTTGGTGAAGGCGGCGCAGGAGGCGCTGGCTAAACATGGTTTCGGCATGGCGAGTGTGCGATTCATTTGCGGAACGCATCAACTCCACAAAGAGCTGGAGGCGGCCATCGCTCAGTTTTACCGAAAGGAAGACGCCATCCTCTACACTTCCTGTTTCGACGCCAATGGAGGGTTCTTCGAAGCGTTTCTGAGCGAAGCAGACACCATCCTGAGCGACGAGCTGAATCATGCCAGCATCATAGACGGTATTCGCTTATGCAAGGCGAAACGGAGGCGCTATCGGCATTCGGACATGGCCGACCTGGAAGCAGGTTTGCAGGAAGCGGCGAGCAGCCGCTTTCGCGTCATTGTAACCGATGGCGTATTTTCCATGGACGGCGACCTGGCTCGCCTGCCCGATATTTGCGAACTGGCTGACAAGTATGATGCCCTGGTTGTGGTGGACGATAGCCATGCGACTGGAGTGCTGGGAGACTGTGGCCGTGGCAGCGGCGAAGCACTGGGCGTGCATGAGCGCATAGATGTGTTCACCAGCACGCTCGGCAAAGCGTTGGGTGGGGCGGTGGGCGGGTTTACTGTCGGTTGCAGGGAGATCATCGAATGGTTGCGGCAACGTTCCCGGCCGTATCTGTTCTCCAATGCGCTGCCGCCAGCGATGTGTGCCGCGACCTTGGCTGCTTTGCAAATCATCAACAGCCAGGAGGGAGCGCGATTGCGCCAACGCCTGCATGAACACGCCCAATGGTTGCGCCAGGCGCTGGCCCAAGCGGGTTTCACACTCAAGCCAGGGCATCATCCGATTTTACCCGTCATGATTGGGGATGCGGCGCTTTCGGTACGAATGGCTGACGAGTTGTTGCAGGAGGGCATTTACGTTATCGGATTCAGTTACCCAGTAGTGCCACAGGGTCAGGCACGTATCCGCATTCAGGTTTCGGCCATTCACGAACGCGAACATCTGGAACGCGCCGCCGAAGCCTTTCGTACAGTTGGCAAGAAACTCGGGCTAATTGGTTAGAGCCGCTATGCGCACTTCTGCTGTAACAAAGAAAGCACCGCGCGCCCAGGGCCGGCAGATCAGGCAATTGGTGGCAACGAGTATGTCCTAGCGGCGTGGCAGGGTAAATGCTGCCACTATCTCTGCGTGCCCGCTGGTGCGGGAAGGTGGCGAAGTAAGTGGAGGCGCAGCTCATTGAGCGCACTTCTGGCGGCGCGGCTCTGGATTTCTAGGCGATTGCCGAACCAGCGGACTTCCCAGCTGCGAACACCGCCGGACCACGCCAGGCCGATGTACACCAGGCCCACAGGGTGGCCGCGTTCATCCAGGTCAGGTCCAGCCACGCCAGTTGTGGACAAAGCCAGGTCGGCCTGGAAAAGCTGACGCGCGTGTTGGGCCATCGCTTCAGCTACTGGTGCCGAGACCGCGCCCTGCTGTTCGAGAAGCCTGACAGGTACGCCCAGCACGTGCGCTTTGGTTGGCGTTTGGTAGGCCACGATGCCACCACGATAAAACCGACTGATGCCCGGCACCTGGGTCAGCCGGCTGGCTATCAGCCCGCCAGTAACACTTTCCGCAGTGGCCAGGCTCTGCCCCGTTTGCTCCAGTAGCCGCGCCACGGCGTGCTGCAAGTCCTCGTCGCCCGCGCCGAATACCAGATCGCCCAGTGTTTGCCGAATAGTGGCTTCATCTGCGTCGAGCAAGGCCAGTGCCTCGGCCTCGCAGGGCGCCTGCGCGACCAAACGCAGACTAATCACGGCGTCGGAAGCAGTGATGCCCACCTCGGGATTGCGTCCACGCCGAGTCAGATCGCCAAGCTTCGCTTCAATAGCCGATTCGCCCAAGCCGAAACAGTGTAACACGCGTTCGCGGATGACAATCGGCGCGGGGCCAAGCTTACGCAACCGAGGAGCGACTTCTTCCTGCCACATAGCCTGCAATTCGCTGGGCACTCCTGGCAGTGCAATTATCAGGGTACGCGGCTTGGCTAATCCGAGGCTGAGCGGGCTTACCTCAGGCGGGCAATCACACGGCTTGCGTAGGACGCTTATCCAAATGCCAGGCGCGGTTCCGATGGGATTGGGAATTACCTCGGCGCCTCGCGGTATCATCGCCTGCAGTCGGTTACGCTCAGGCATGGGCCGACCACGACGGGCGAACAGTTCCTCGATGTGGCGCAGGGAGGGCTCGTGCAAGATTAGCTCGACTCCTGCCAGCCGTGCTAGCGCTTCGCGGGTCAAGTCGTCAAGGGTTGGACCTAGTCCCCCCGTGATAACCACCACTTCCGCCCGCTGCCGGGCCACCTCCAACGCCGCCACGATAGTCTCCAATTCGTCGGGCAAAGTGGTATGCCAGCACGGCTGTATGCCAAACTCCTGCAAGCGGCGGCTGAGCCAAGCGCTATTGGTATCGAGCTTCTGGCCGCTGGTGAGTTCCGTTCCGATAGCAATGATTTCCGCGCGCATCGTAGTCTCCAGGCATCTCCCGGCGCTTTCTACCTTCACCACGCGTTGCGCTGATGATGCGGGAGCGGCGGGCGCCAGCCCGTCGTGGCCACTGGGGCTAGAGTGTCAGGCATTGGCAAGCACGGGCAGAACGTATGGCCCCTTCGGAATAACGGCGATCCGGGCATTTGGGCCATATTCCTGCAATGCTTCGGCCACCGCGGTCTCCACTGAGGGAGCCGGCTCGACATGGCACTGGCGCAACACCTCCGCGGGTAGGCCGTCGCTGACCACCTTGACGCGACAGCGCTCCAGAACTTTCGCCAATTCCTCAAGCTGCCACTGGTCGAGCACAAAGTAGTCGCGGCCGAGGATGCGTTGCTTGAATTGGCGAATATCGGGATTATCGCGGATGAGGCGGAAGAATTCCGGGCTACCGACGCCTTCGCTGAGACTGGCCGCCAGGATGATCGTTCCGCCGCGCTTGACTATCGGCAGCGCTCCAGTAAGCCCCTTGATTGCCTGGTACCAAGTGGTATCCAACGGGTAACCCGCCGCTGTCGTCACGACGATATCCACAGCCTCCGGCACAGGAACTCGCGCCAGGGCTTCACAAAAGCGCACTCCTTCTCGCCAGGTCAATTCCATGTCCCCCGCACCTACCCAGGTAACGCGTCGCTGACCATCAATGCAAAGGTTGACGATGAAGTCGCAACCCGCCATACGCGCAACCGCCGTTGCCTCTTCATGCACAGGATTGCCTTGGACGATGCCGCAATCCGCATTCGGGTGTTCCAGGAAATCCGGACCGTGCCAGTACTTCACCGTCTCCAGCGCTGCCAACCCTGGGCAGATCACCTTCCTTCCGCCCGAATAGCCTGCCATCAGATGGGGCTCGATAAGGCCCGTGGTGATCTTCAAATTTGCCTCGACATAACGGCGGTCAATGTACACAGGCAGGCCGCGTGGCGAATAACCCAGAAAGGCATGCTCATGCAAGCGTTTCCCATAATGGTTTGCGATGCGGTATTGGGAAACGATTTCCGCACCGAGCATCTCCTCCAGCTCTGCCCCCCAGTTGGGCCGATGCAGCCCTGTTGCCACCAGTATCAGAATGTCTCGCCGCGCGATTCCTTGTTGTTCGAGAGTGCGCAGAATCGGGGGTAGCACCAGACGGTTGGGTACCGGACGGGTGACATCGCACACTACGACGCAAGCATTGCGCCGACCGCGCGCTAATTCGGCCAACGGCGGGGTCCCCATCGGCCGCTCTAATGCTGCCGCGATTGCCGACTGCGGATCCGCCAACGGTTCCGCCGCACGAATGTCGAGTGGGCCGAGCGTATGTTCGGGCAATTCCACTTCCAGCCCGGTTCGCCCGTAGTCCAGCTTCACGCGCATTTTCGCTTATCTCCGACGGCTGCCGAGAAAGGCAGTCTTCCTACTTACCGTGCTGCCCATCTTCGCCGGGTCTTGGCCGACGATTCCTAGGCAGCTTCTGAGTTATTCTTACAATAGCCACTCCTATTTGCCAAAGCGAGCAACGCATAGTAATGCCCGTCTGGCCCTTCGCCAGGGGGCAACATAGGCTGGCGTCGAGGCAGCTTGTCGCATTCTCATTGGCCATTTGTAATTCCTCGTCCCCATGAATGCCGAATGGCGCACACGCTACGAATTAGCCATCGAAGCCGCCCAACACGCCGGGCAGATTGCCTTACGCTATTTCGAGCGGGAAGACTTGGCGGTGGAATGGAAAACTGGTTCAAGCATGACGGCCAGTGACGCTTCAGTTGACGGGAGCGCGAGCCCGCCTGGTAGCGAGCTCCAACGAGACGCCAATCCATCGTGCAGTCCCGTTACCATTGCTGACCGCGAGGCCGAGGCAGCTCTGCGCCAGGCTTTGCTGGAACGGTTTCCCCACGATGGTTTTTGGGGCGAGGAGTTCGGTCAGGTGAGCGGCACCAGCGGTTACCGCTGGATCATTGATCCCATAGATGGCACCCGGAATTTCGTGCGGGGTATTCCGCTGTGGGGCACGTTAGTGGGCTTGGAATACCGCGGTGAAATGCTGGCAGGCGTCGTAGTCTTGCCCGCACTGAATACGGTGTACCGGGCACTCCGAGGTGAGGGAGCCTTCCGCAACGATCGCCCCATTCGCGTTTCCGATATTGCTCGACTCGAAGAAGGCA
>BEIM01000182.1 GCA_002898995.1 bacterium HR36 | reverse complement strand
AAGTGGCAGGGAGTCGGCAGCATGCGACGCTTGTGCAGCGGGCAGGTCATGAACAAGGCAAGCCCCCAAAACGCCGTTGCCGCTGCGCGTAATCACGCAAAGCGGCGTAGTAATCCTCGCGGGTAAATTCGGGCCAGCATTTCGGACTGATGTGTAGCTCCGCATACGAGATCTGCCAGAGTAAAAAGTTACTCAGCCGCATTTCGCCGCTGGTGCGGATGAGCAAATCGGGGTCGGGCATGCCAGCAGTGTACAGAGAGTTGGTGATGGTGTCTTCGGTGATCGCATCGGGATCCAGTGTGCCGTCACGCACTTGACGGGCCAACTCGCGCACGGCATCGGTAATCTCGGCTCGCGCCCCGTAATTGAGTGCCAGGCACAGAACCAAACCCGTGTTGTGCCGGCTGACTTCCCGGTTGACCTCCAGTTCTTTGCGCACTTTGGCAGGCAGGGCTTGGAGGCGACCGATGGCGGTGAAACGAATATTCTGCTCCAGAATTTCCTGCCGTTCCTCGCGGAGATACTGCTCCAGCAGCAACATGAGAAACTCCAGCTCTGCGCGGGGCCGTTTCCAGTTGTCCACGCTCAGGCAATACAAAGTCAACTGCTGTAAGCCGAGGCGGCAGGATTCTTCGACCACGGTGCGAATGCTCTGGACGCCGCGGCGGTGCCCTTCGATGCGCGGCAAACCCTGACGGCGTGCCCAGCGCCCATTCCCATCCATGATGATAGCGACATGCCGCGGCAGCTTTTCCCGCGACAACCCCAGTTCCGTCCAATTGACTTCAGCTTTCGGCATGGGCCGACTGCTCAACGTTTTCGCCCTAAAGCGGTAGGCGTCGCCCACCGCGGTGCCCATTCAGCGGCAGAAGATGGTTTGTTCGCGATCCGGGCCGACCGAGACGCAAGTGATCGGCAAGCCCACCAGTTCGCTGAGCCGATCGAGATAATGCCTGGTCGCTTTTGGCAAATCTACGAGCCGGCGACACTCGGACAATTCCTGCTCCCATCCTGGCAAGTGTTCATACACAGGGCGACACTGTGCCAAGCGGTCCGCATCGGCCGGTGGTTCGAAGAGACGTTCTCCCTTCCAATCATAGGCGATGCAAATGGCCAGTTCGTGCAGGCCGCTCAGCACATCCAGAAGCATCACCGCGAGTTCGTCGGCACCACTGATCCGGGCGGAATAGCGCACCGCTACCGCATCGAACCAACCACAGCGCCGCGGTCTGCCCGTGACTGTGCCATATTCCTTGCCCCGGCGGCGGATGTATTCGGCCCGCTCATCGTGCAGTTCAGTGGGGAATGGGCCGGCACCGACCCGCGTCGTATAAGCTTTTACCACACCCACCACCCGCTGCAAATAGCGCGCGGGAAAGCCGGTACCGCTCCATAACCCGGTCGTCGAACTGTTGGAACTGGTCACAAACGGATAAGTACCGTGATCCACATCCAGCAGTGAGCCCTGAGCCGCCTCGAAAAGCAAACGCTTACCCTCTTGATAAGCCTCGTAAAGATAGCGGGCGCTATCGCGTACCCAGGGGCGCAATTGCCGGCCGTAGGCAGCGTAAGTGGCGGCGAGCTGGGCTACGGCAGTTTCGAGGCCTTCGCAAACGACAGCATTCTGCCCGACCGCATCGTTCCGGCCCTCATTGACCGCCTGACCGAAACGGTGGCTGGCCAACACGCTTAACCAGCGACGCTTGCGCGGCACAATTTCGCGCAGCTTCTGGTACAAGCGGGTTTCCTCGAGCAGGTCGGCGACGCGTATGCCGCAATTGCGTCCTACCTTGTCCTGATAACACGGCCCGATGCCGCGACCTGTAGTACCAATCGGTTGGCTGGCTCCCGCTTCGCAGAGGCGGTCTTCCTCCTGGTGGTACGGAAAAACCACGTGGGCGCGATCGCTGAGCACAAGGCGCGACGCCGCTTCTATACCAGCTTGCCGCAGGTCTTCGATTTCGCGCAGCAATTGCGGCGGATAGACGACCACTCCATTGGCGATCACGCCAGTTACGTGGGGGTGGAGCACCCCGGTCGGCAGCAGCGAGAATTTAAACGTGTGGCCATTCCAAACCACCGTGTGCCCTGCATTCGCCCCGCCGTTGAAGCGGATCACCACATCGTGTTCCTGGCTCAGCAGGTCCACGATCTTGCCTTTGGCTTCATCACCCCATTGCAAGCCCACGACGCAAGTACATCGGCTTGGCAGATTCGCTTCCGACATAAGGCATCGTTCCTAGCCAGGAGCTTGAAATCCTCCAAGACAACATGGACGGCCCCATCTGGCGACGTTGGCCATTAGCGATTGGGCCAGCGTGGCTGCAGAGGCGGGCGCTCACTGAGCCGCACTTTCAGCGTGGTAAATTCGAGCTGCCGACGCTCGGCGTCAAATCGCGCCACTTCCACCAGCACTTCCGTGCCGGGCGGCGTTTCCATAATCCAGCGGCGGAGCTGTTCGACGTTAGCGACATCGCGGCCATTGAAACGGACGATGATGTCCCCCCGCAGGATGCCTGCCCGGTCGGCTGCCTCCTGCGGTACCACCTCCATAACCAGCACGCCTCCTGTCAGCTTGAGCCGTTGCCGGTGCAGTTCGGTCAATTCGGCCAGGGCTACTCCGAGATAGCCGCGCTGCACCTTGTGCGGGGGCTCGATTAACTGGTCGAGGACCTTCCGTACCACTTCGACGGGAATGGCGAACCCCACGCCGGCGAATTCGCCCGTACCGCTCAAGATGGCGGTGTTGATGCCGACGACGCGCCCCTGCATGTCAAGCAGCGGCCCGCCCGAATTGCCCGGGTTGATCGCCGCGTCGGTCTGGATCATCTCCACGTCGTCCAGTTGGCCGACACGAGAGCGCCCCACCGCACTGATCACCCCCACCGTCACGCTTTGCCGCAATCCGAACGGGCTCCCGATCGCCACCACCCAGTCGCCAGGAGCATAGGAGTTATCCGGGGCCAGCTCCGCCACGACCAGATCGGGTACTTCTTTGATATTGACTTTGATAACAGCCAAATCTGTGGGCGGGTCGGTGTAGATGCTCTCTCCGTCCTCGGCGTTGACGTAAAGGCGTTTGCCGGTTTGCAGCACGATTTCCAGGTTATCAGCGTTTTCGACGACGTGATTATTGGTGAGCACGTAGGCGATTTCGCCGTTCTTGCGCACCAGGACGCCAGAACCCTCGCCGCGCGGCACCAGGGCAGGTTGGCGTTGAATGGGCCCGAACCGCATCCCCTGAATCAGTGCCAGATTCCGCACACTGACGACCGCGGGGCCGGCTTTTCTCACGACTTCGCGGATCGGCGGGCTGATGATCGGGGTGTTTTTCAAGCGTTCGGCGGCGAATTCGGCCTCGGCTCGCAATTCCGCCTGTCGTTTGCGATAAGCCGCCTCCGCTTCCGCCTGCAATTGTTCCTTGCGTTTTGCCCACTGGGCGTCGGCACTCTGGCTGCGCTCGAACTGATATAAGGTAAGGACACTGAGCAGCAGAGCCGCCACCGACATGACCAAAGTCAAGATAGGCAACCAATCGCCCGTACGCGTGGCTTCTGCACCTACATAGTCCGGGGAGTTCGGATTGTCGTAAGGATTCATGCTGTGCTTCTCCAATTGCGAGCAGGGTGGCGCCGACCGTGCCGTCCATTCATACAGGTGGCATTAAGGTGAGTACAGGCGGTGGCGCGAAGAGTTTAGGAAGCGGGAAAAACGGTGCCGGCCAATTCCGCCAGCGGCCCGAGGGCGACGATGGTCGGCTCCAGCAGATTATATTGCTCCAGGAGTTGGCTCAGATGTTCGCGCTTTACCGCCCGCAAGCGTCCCAGTTCCTCGTCCACACTGCGATATTCGTGCTGATAGATCCAAGTATAACCGAGGCTGCGCATGCGGCCCTGGGGACGTTCGTTGCCGCGTACCAAGCGCGACGCGAGTTTGCTTTGGGCCTGGCGGATTTCCTCTTCGGTAATTCCCTGGCGCACCGCGGTGCGGAAAGTTTCCAGGGTGATTTCCAAGTTCGCGGCGGCATCTGCCGGTTCGCAGCACAAATAGGTGAAAAAGGCCCCAGCTCCCTGATATTCATGGTAGCTCATGTCGGCGGAATCGGCGCGGCCGGTGTCGATCAGCGCCCAATACAGGCGGCTGCCCGTGTCATCGCCGAGGATCGTCGCCAGCACTTCCGCTGCGTAGCGCAGCTCCGATTCCACAGGTGGCGCAGGGGTCAGTAGAAACATATGTTCCTGATTGACCTGCGGCCGATGCACACTTTTGCGCGCTGGCCGGGATACCACCGGCGTTACGCGACGGGGTGTGGCTCCCGCTGGCCAATGCTGACAATGCTCGGCCAGCCACGCTGCCGTCGCTTCCCAATCTAATCGTCCCGCGACCGCCACCACTATATTCCCCGCGAGGTAACGCCTGCGATAATAATCGAGCATTTGTTGCCGCGTCAGGGCGGTGATACTTTCCACAGTACCAAGAATACGATGCCCCAGCGGATGATCGCCGAAAAACAAAGCCACCGCTTCGTCGTAGGCCGACCAGGCCGGCTGATCCTCGTACATGCGGATTTCCTCGAGGATCACCTGTTTTTCCGTGTCGAAATCTTCCGGGCGTAGGCTGGGACGCAGAATATCAGTGAGAATATCCAGGGCGGCGAAAAGATACTCGGGCAGCACCGCCGCGTAGTACAGCGTCGTTTCTTCACCGGTGCAGGCGTTGTAATGGGCGCCGATGGCGTCGAAGTCGCGGTTCACGTCCCAGGCAGTTCGCCGCTCGCTGCCTTTGAAAACCATGTGTTCGAGAAAATGGCTGACCCCCGCTTCTTCGGGGCGTTCGTTGCGTGCCCCAGTCTGCACGAAAAAACCCACCGCCACCGATCGGCTCTGCGGCATGGATTCGCCGAGGATCTCCAGGCCGTTTGCCAGGCGTGTGTAATGGAAAGTCACAGTTGTCCTCGCTCGGAGAAGAGTGTGGCCGCTCCGCGTATTCCAGCATACGCCTACCGCGGGCCCCGTGGATCGGTGCCAGGCTCAGTATAGCGCAGCGGTTGCGGGCCCAGCGTGACAATGGTGAAGTGCCGCGGGGGATATTGTTGCAAATGGGCGGTAATCCGCTGCGGCGTCAGCGTGTCAATTTCGCGTTGAATTTCGTCGAGACTACGCACCCGCCCCAGATAATACCAATCGGAGGCCAGGCTCGCTGCCCGTGCTGAGGCCGACTCCTGCTGCATAATGAGGGCGGATTTCAACCCCGCCTGCACCCGCCTGACTTCGTCCTCACTTACGCCTTCGGGCAGGCGGCGCAGTTCGGCGAGAAGCACATCGAGCGTCTCTTGGGCGCGGTCCGCCGTCGTCCCCGCATAACAGAAAACCGCCGCTCGATCTTTGAAGCTATGGTAACTCGCCCACACTGCATAGCACAAGCCCCGTTTTTCCCGGACCTCCGTAAACAACCGACTGCTCATGCCGCCGCTGAGCACGGCGACAGCGGCACGGGCGGCGTAATAATCATCCTGGCCGAAGGGCACTGTGTCGTACGCCACCCCAATCTGCGTTTGCTGCGTCGCCTGTTTCAGGTGAGCGGAATGGCTTGGTTCGGGGCCGCATTGCCATTGGGGGTCCGGCTGTGCCGGCCAATCGGCGAACAACTCTTCGACCACTCCGCGCATTTCTGCCCCACTCACCCGGCCGGCGATGCTGACAATCGTCCCGTTGGGGCGAAACGTCCTCTGGTAAAACTGCCGGACTTCTTCGATCGTCAGCGCCTCGATATGTTCCGCCTGACCTCGATAATCATTACCCAGCGGCGGCGGATAATGATGCCGGGCTAGCTCGACGAGCACCTTCTCCCGCGGCTCATCCTCGAGCGAATCCAGGGCGCCGAGCGCTAGCTCCTTGACCGCGGCCAACTCTTTTTCTGGCAAGTGCGGCCGGCGCACGATGTCCGCGAAAATCCGCAGCGCTGCCACCAGATTCTCGGCAATTGTCGCCCCCCAGAAGCTCATGTGGAATGTGCCGGCCTGGCTGCTATGATCGACCCCCAACGCGTCCAGCTCGAGCACAATCTGGCGGTTATCCCGAGGCCCGGCCCCTCGCAGGACCAGCTCGGATAACACGTTGGCTGTCCCTAACCGCTGCGGTGGATCATAGATGTGCCCCGCTGGTACCAGTAGCGCAAACGCCGCCGTCCTGACCTCCGGCATCTCCTCGACCAGCAACGTCAAGCCATTCGCCCAAGTCGTCTGATAATTTTCCGCCAAGCTCGCCTCCAGGGTCGGCCCGCAAATTTCGTCGCTATTATATGCTCCCCCTTACCACACCCGACACCACGCACATTTGAGATATCTTCCCTCAGGAACATGTGCGTAAAAGGGATGATCGGGTGCGGCACCACTCAAGCGGAATATCTGCAGTTGTCGCTGCGTCAGCCGGCCCGCATGCCGAATAATATCGAGGAACCGTTCCTCGCTTACCAAACCCGTGCACGAACAGGTCAGCAACACGCCGCCTCGCTCCACTACCTGTAGCGCCAGCCGATTCATGTCGAGATACTTCTTGCAGGCCGCTTCTACATCCTCGCGCGAGCGTGTCTGCTTCGATGGATCCAGCACAACCACGTCGAAGGTCTTGCCGTAGCGGAGGGCGTCGCGCAGCCACGGGAAAATATCCGCCTGCACCCACCGCACCGCCACGCGGTTCAAGCGGGCGTTTTCCGCCGCCAGCGCTAACGCTTCTTCGTCAAGATCGACACCCGTTACTTCGGCCGCCTGACCTCGCACCGCCGCATAAATCCCGAAGCCTCCGCTATGGCAGCACAGATCCAGCACCCGCTTCCCCGTGCACAATTCCGCCAACATCCGCCGATTTTCCCGCTGGTCCAGGAAAAAACCCGTCTTGTGTTTGCTCCCCGGGGCGACGCGAAAGCGCACTCCGTATTCCTCGATGACGACCGGCTCCGGCGGGTCCGGCGATCGGCAATCGAACGACTCCTGCTTCTGAACGTGCTCCTCCGCGAACCAGTAAAATCGGGACTCGGGGAAATGCGCCTTCAGTAC
>BEIM01000181.1 GCA_002898995.1 bacterium HR36 | reverse complement strand
TGAAGATCCTTCAGACCCGCTTAGTGCGCGACCTAAGTCGGCGGACGACTACCAGTACGAAGAAGTCGCCGTTGATTACGAGCGCCAACTGTACGTTATTCATTGGCGTGATTTTACTCCCTCGCGCAGACCCGAGGACAAACGGCCAATCGAGCGATGCGGCTTTATCGCATTCGATGGCAAGGAATACCGGGCTCTGCGGTGCATGGACCCCCGTACCGCCGTTGCTCAGAACGCTCCGCCTGTTAGCACATGGAGCCTGCTTGGTTGCATAAGCCACAATTACGAACCTGGAAGTTGGTTGGACAATACGGCGTTTAGTTTTCCGCCTAATCAAGTCAGTACCACTTCGGGCAAGGGCAAGCCACTGAGCCAGTGGATACGTGACAAGAGTGATACGGGTGAACTGCTAGGTATCGAAGAGTCTGCCCCGGGAGTCTGGACTATTCGCTGGAAAGACACCTACACCGGAAGTAGCGGGCGCACCTATGAGCGCATTGTGGTGACTACTTGCGACGTCAATCGCGGCGGTCTAATACTTGAGCAAGTTGACTATCTCGAATCTGGGAGGCTCTGGGGCCCACGGATCGTTTATGCCCTGGAACAACAGGATGACTTCTGGTTCCCGAAGATAAGCGTTCGATTCTCGGCTCCTCAGCTCCGGGGCCCGGTCATCGGCAGTCGCAGAGAATACTCGCAAGTTCGCATCAACCAGCGGATTCCCGATGAAGTATTCCGGCCGGAGTTTCCGAAGGGGACATTGGTGCGGGACTATATACGCAAGCAGACGTACATCGTCGGGGAGCCGATAGAGGAGGCGCAGGCGGTGCGACGGTTCATGCAGGAGCATGGGCTGGCAGCGCCGCCGGAGACGACAGCGAAACGCTGGTCGTGGTGGCTGTGGGCGGCGGGCGGAATCGGCCTGCTCATGCTGGTCATCGCGCTACTGGCCTGGCGTTGGCGCTTCGGGGTACCCTCGGGCAGCCGCGCGAATCGCCTAACCTGCTAGTCCTCGGGCTGCTGATCTGGCGTTGGCGCTTTGGGGTACCCTCGGGCAGCCGCGTGAATCGCCTAACCTGCTAGTCCTCGCGCTGCTGATCTGGCGTTGGCGCTGGCTGCGGTCGCATCTTGTGCGCAGTAGTGCGGTCTTGCTGCTTGCAGCCGGGCTGTGTCTGACGGCGTTGGGGCAACCAGCACCGGCGCTGTAACAGGCATCCGCTGCACCAGCGGCTGCAGCGACCAAACCGCCCGGAGCCTTATGCTGATGACCGGGCTACAAGCGCTTTACGAGGTGAGAATTCCGCTACCCGAAGAACCAGCAGTCACAACTTTGCCCGAATGGCTAGAAGCAGCGGTGCAGCCAGCGACGCCGGGAGCACGATTTCTCCGGTTTCGTGCGGCGTTGACCGAAGTACTCTTAACCAGATTGCGCCGGGAGGGGGTGGTGGCCGCTACGGTGCGCGTGCGCTGCGGGAATTGGCCTGAGGTGATGGCTCCTGCGTCCTCGACCGGTGGGCATAGACCCCGGCTTCGTCGCGCTAGCACCCGGAGGCACCGCTCGCGTGGTGCTGCAACCGGCCGTGGAAGGAGTGCAATTGTTAGTGGTGCGCTGGCACCAGGTGCCGCCCGAACTTTCTATAAAGACGCTGACCTGCGACCGACAAACTTGGGAACTTGAGATTACCGGCAAGGTAACTGCCGCGGCTGGGCCAAAACCGAAACTCCTACTTCCTTACGGGAGACAACGAGAACTCGTTCCGGGAGATGCTTCACATTTGGATGACGAGGACGTCATTCAGGACGTTTTTCTAAATCTCCTGCAGGCACCGAGCGTCTGGATCATTGATTGCCGGGTTTATACCGAAGCAAGAATTAGCTGGCAGCGGGCGCCTAAACACTGGGAGCTTTTGTCGAGTCATGCGGCTGATTTGCTCCATCCTGGTAGTTCGGACGTGAGGATTTTGCATTATCAGATCCATAAGCGGCCAGCATCAGGCTTTGGCGAAATGGTCAACAAACGGGAAGAGACAGCAAATTAATACTGCGAAGCATGGGAAAGAATACGGAGATTGGCCGCCACAGTTTCGACGAGCTGTCAACCTTCATTGAGTGGAGGCAAAGGGCGCGTTCATGTTGGTCGAACAGCTTGGGGGCAAACTCACACATCACCCGCTCCTGTTTTTCGGCCGCCTTGTGTGGGTAGGCGTCGTCAAGGTCTCGATTGTTCCCTTTGAGGAGCCTCACTTTAGGGTTGCCAAGTCCTGCGGACCCAGGCGCACCAATGCGACCGATCTGTTTCGGAATGCGTGGCGCACAAACTGGTCAACCGCCTCCCGCTCAGTGAACCAGCTGAGCCCGCTCACAGGCGGAACTCGGCTGACACGGACGAAATCGCTGCTCTTCCGCCTCAAGTTGTATGCTGCTTGCTTAGCGAAAATGCACAGCCTAGCCAAAGGGGCAGCGGCTACTGCTGGAACCACCAACTTAGGAGCCTCCATAACGTTACCTAGGCCACAACTATGCTGCAGGTTCAGCGGCTACTGCTGGAACCAGCAAGAGCTTGTTTCCTCCCGATAGCGCACTCAAAGAGGCCCAAGGCGTGGGGGAAGTTGAGGCAATGAACCAGAGCCACGCTCAAAGCTGACCACGCAGGCTGTGCGGCAAAGACCAAGGAGGGTACAATCCAGGACCAAAGTTTATCGCGGCCAAGCCAACGGTAGCGATGGGGGCATCGTCTGCACCTCGGTTTGCTAAGATAACCGCATGGCGCAGAAGGTAGTGCTGATAGCTGACCCGGGCATTGACACTGCAGTGGCGATTGCCCTGGCTCTGTACGACCCGCAGTTGGAGGTGCTGGGGATCGCCGCGACAGCCGGGAATATCTCCGCCGAGGAGGCGACGCGGAACGTCCAGATCGTCGTGGACTACCTCGATCCGCCGCGCTGGCCTCGACTCGGCGAGGCGCTGGCGGTGCGCTATGACGTGGATGGTACGCGGCTGCACGGTCCTGGCGGCCTGGGAGGCATCGCCTGGCCCTACGTAGGCCGGCATCGCATCTTTCCCTCCGACAAATTGCTCGTGGAGCTAACCGCGGAGTACCCTGACGCAATCACCTTAGTGTGCCTGGGGCCGCTAACGGTATTGGCGCGGGCGCTGGACCGCGATCCTGCTCTGGCGCGACGGGTGCGGCAGATTGTCATCGTGGGCGGTTCCTGGCGTGAACCTGGGAACGCCTCGGCGGTGGCGGAGTTCCACTTCTATTGCGACCCCGAGGCAGCGCGGCAAGTGTTACGCTGCGGTGCTCCGATTATCCTGGTGCCGCTGGATATTACCCGACAATTACTTCTGGCACCGGCCGAAATTGCCGCCCTCACCGACCGCGAGAATCGTGCCTCCCGATTCCTGCGAAGAATTCTCCATTATGGCGTGGGAGCCACGGCGCGGCTGTATGGCATCGAGGGGTTTCATCTGAAAGACGTGCTGGGCATCGGTGTTCTGGCGTGCCGCTCGGCTTTCCAAACCCGGCCGATGACCGCGGATGTCGAAACGCGCGGCGAACTGACGCGGGGCATGCTGGTGGTGGATTTGACGCCAAAACGTGCTGCTCCCAACGTGGATTTGGTCACCGAGGTCCAGGTGCCCACGGTTCGTAAATATCTCCACCGCATCCTCCGCCGCTACCTCTGCGACTAAGCCAGCCAGGTCAGGCTCGCGAACGCAGCTTCCCGAATCATGCCACAAGGACATCGTGCCCGCATGCCACAGTTGCTGCAGTGGTTTTGACTTGCGTGTGGCGAGATGCCAGGACAGCGCATTGTTGTCGTTCACGCAGCGGCGCAGTATGACGGAGCAGTGCGTGCCCAGTCAGGACAAAAAGCGCTGGCGTAAGCCTGCGGCGGTGCTGCTCTTGCGATCTGTGCCGTCGGACTATATTGGCCGCAACTCAAGCCTACCCACGTTTTGGGATGATCCGTGTCCCCACAGTCAAGAAGTTTTTTCGTGACTTATCCCCACTTTTGTGCCTCCTCGAGAAGAGCATCAGCCAGAGCGGTAAGTGCTGCAAGACATCGAATTTGCAGCCAGGCCAGCATCCTCCGACCAATGAAAAACACGTTGCAGGCCTCAACACAGGTATTGCTGCACCCCATTCCTGCTTTCCACGCTTTCGCTACCAGCCCTACGCCCACTAACAGGCAGTAGGCCAACACTAATATCAGTACCAAGCGGTCGCATCGCTCTGGCGCCTAATCAGCGTGAGGCGCAACGCCCAGCCGTAGCGGCGATTCTCCTTGTCGCGAAACCACTCCCCGATGCACATCCGCCGGCTCTGAAGCTGCGTCAGTGTGTCAGCGGTATAGGGTAAGTCGGTCATCAAATACCAGCACTCATCTCGATGCCGCGGTAAGCCTGGTTTCCCGCACACCACCACATGCTGCCTCACGGCGTCGTGCTGGCGAAACTCCACGTTGTGGATCACACCCGCATGCCTTGCCACTCCAGACACTTTGTTCCTCCTGAGACCTGAAAGCGCGCTTCGTTTACTACTATACAAGCAGCAAGGCACTAAATTTCTTCTGAAACACGCCGCAGCGAAATAGATATCGGGCCTTATGTGAATCACCTAGTGCAACTCAAACGCGCAAAAACTGGCCTAGGTCTTCTAAGGAGACACACGCTTATGCGAATTACATAGTGCAACCCTAACTGCCGACAGTAACGAGGTGGGTGAGAGTAGGGAGCTGCCATTTGTGCACACCGAGGCAGGCAACGCTAAACCAAGTCAGGACGTCCATGGCTCTCAGAGTGCGCTCTCCTTGTATCTGGGAGCATCTCAAAGTCAAAAATTACATAACTCCTTCCCCAAAAACCACCTGGAGGACATGCCCGAGTTGTTCCACCCGCCGAAAAAGGTGGGGATAAGTCAGGGCCGAGAATCGATGACGACCTCGGCTTCTAAGCTATAGTCGCAGCAAACATAGGGCACCTGCCCACTGCGTAACTCCCAGGTGAGCAACTGCAAAAGGAGACCAAAGCAATGCGGCGCAATGAATGCTTGCCTATTGGGATAGGGTTGGTCGCCGTAGCCCTGTGGGCAGCGGCACACCTGCAATCTCAAGAACTGTCGTCAAAGGCCTGGCTTTCTCGCGAAGAGGTCACTGACTTGCTGCACGGCTTTTCCGTCCGCCTCCCCCAAGGTTGGGGTCCTCCTAAAGTCCATGAAAACTTTATCTGCATCAACGACGACCGAGCCCTTTGCTTCGTTGTCCTTCGGGTCGCTCGTTACGACGGCAACCTGCACCGAGTCGCCCAGTCTTGGTGGCTGGAAAGGCAAGCGATGGCAAGCGGTTTCGGTCAGCCCCGTTTCGCCTTCAAAAAACTTCCGCAAGGCATCCTCATCGTTGGCGAGGGCTTAGGTTACCCCTTTGTCTTTCATCCGATGA
This sequence comes from bacterium HR36, assembly GCA_002898995.1. GTDB lineage: Bacteria > Planctomycetota > Planctomycetia > Gemmatales > HRBIN36 > HRBIN36. The sequence continues at coordinate 1,615 of BEIM01000181.1, read as the reverse complement.
TGTCGGTCAACTTCGGTTTGATGGGTCAAACTCCACCCAGCAACTACCGAGAGGTTACCCTCATTTTGCCCGGCAAGGCGACGGCGTTGGTCGTGACCTTGCTTCTCCCTGCAGGCGCTGAAAAAGCGAAGTTGGACGAGATGCTGAACATCGTCCGCAGTTTCCGTTTCTTGCCCAAAGAGAAACTGGTCAGTTGGCGGCAGCAAACCATCTACGACCCCGAAGTCGGCATGGAAGCAGGTTGGATTCATGTGCCTGAAAGGTTTGAGTATCGCGGAGCCATTATCCGACAGGGCAGAAAACGATTGCCCGCTTTGTTCCTTCGCAAGGGCGACATGATGATACGCCTCGACAACATTGACCTTGAAAGCAGCGTCCTTAAAACGCGTTTTGGAGGCAACGCCATGACCGTGCTGACCATCAACGGTAAAAGCTCACGGCAACCTCAGCCCATTTTGCTCCGATCTGCCCGAGATGTTGCTCGCCTCGTTTTGGGAATTTGGCAAGCAGAGACGGGCGAACAATGGGAACTCAAAGAGCAATTGGAGTTGCCCAAGTCGGCGATGAACGCAATGGAGGAGCTGCGAATGAAGCAGGAATTGGCTCAATCGGGAGCCGTTTTCCGCCGCGCTGTTCAAGGTGGTCTCATCAAACTTGCCATCAGCGCTCAGAATGGTTCTTTGGTTCGTCAAGCCTTCATTTTTGGTTCTCTCGTGCTCAGCCAGCAGCCTGACCCTATCGCCGCATCACAAGACTGCTCCGTCAACATCATTGTGCACATGTTTCAGTTCCCCAGAGACCGAAGCGAAGAGGCAAGAGGCATCTTTACGGGCATCACAAACAGCATTCAGCTCAGCCCCCGATTTGCCCTTTCCGCGTTGGAGGGGTGGCTTAGGGATAATCAAGAACTCAACCGAATGGTGATGCAGATGCTGAGCGAGGAGCGGGAATTCAACAGCCGCATGGCGAGGACATGGACGAACGCCTTGAGCGACCAGACCTATGTGAAGGACCCTGAGACGAGCGAAATCTTCCGAGTGCACAAGCGGGTTTGGGAGACGGGCGAGTTTTGGCGAGACCCTGTTTGGGGTGACATCCTCGGAGGCATAGAGCGAGGGAGCGAATTGGAGAGGCTCCTCAGGGAAGAGGGTTGGCGTCCCCTTAAGCAATCGTTGGAGGGTTTTCCTGAGTAATGGTGACGCTTCAATATTGGGAAAGGAGTAGTAAGCTTCTAGTCTTGTCTAGGCCTTTCCTCAGCAATGGTAGCGCTTCAACCCCAGCCCGCTCAGGCACAGAGTTACCTGTCATAAAAGTCATACACGCTGCCAGTAGAACACTCGCAAGGCTGCAGGGTGTAAGAGGAAACGATGAAGACGTCATCGCTGCAAACACACGAAGGTGTCAAGGATGAACGGTTGTAGGGGTCGTTTGGCACAATACTGCAAACTGGCACGCTGTTCAACAGTGGGTCGTTGGTTGTGATCGGCCCTTGCCGTGATGCTCCTAGCCGTAATCGCTTTATACGGTCGCGGCAGAGGCGGCGAAGTTAGCGGAGTTTGTGGTCTAATGTTCACTATCAGCAGTCCGGCTTTTTCTAACAAGGGCGTTATACCCG
>BEIM01000180.1 GCA_002898995.1 bacterium HR36 | reverse complement strand
CTTCGGGCACGAAGAACCGTTCGAACCGCAAGCCATTATTGTAATTGTGCGCCAGCGCATATAGTCCGTAACGTACTATCTGGAAATGGTCATTTTCTTCGGGCGGCAATTCGACAATAAAGACGGCTGGCCGACCTTCGAGCATAGCCACAAGGGCCACCACACGCCCGCAGATAGCGTTGGTAATGAAGAGTTTTTGCCCCGTAATTTCGAAACCGCCAGGCACGCGCCGGGCTACTGTTCGTAGCGCGGTCAGGTCGGAACCAGCATTCGGTTCGGTGAGAGCAAACCCCGACAGAACTTCGCCTCGCGCCAACCGTGGCAGAAAACGCTGCTTTTGCTCAACCGTGCCAAAGGCCATCAAAGGATCCACTGCGCCGATACAAGCGTGGACGGAAGCCAGGCCGGCTACCGTCGCATCGAGAGTAGCCATCCGTGTCAAGAACGGGGCGAATTTCGCGAAGGGGACGCCGCTACCGTCGTATTCGGGACTGATGAGCAGGCCCCAATATCCTGCCTCGCCTAGCTCACGCAACAGTCGGTCGGAGACTTTGCCCTGTTCGTTCCAAAGGCGGTTTTCAGCGCGCGCCTGCCGCAATACCTCATAACACCGCTCCAGCACGGCATCGCAAGGCGCGGCTTCCACCTTGGGCGCACGAAAGGTGCTCGTCGGTACTTGGCCATCCCAGACAGCGCGATGCACAGGACTGCTGACAGTTTGATATTGCGGTTGGAAGAGCGTCTCGACCTGCTCATCGGCGCGGTCTACGGCGCCCAAGCGCCGAACTTCTTCCGCGCTCTTGCCCGCTTGGGCTAAGGCCGTCTCTGCAAAACTTGGTCGCCCTGCTTCCGCCATGCTTCGGTTTCCTGCATGCTAGAGCTAGCTCCCCAGAGTATTATTGCCCCAACCAGCGCAGCAACCACCAGGCCAGCGCCACGCCACAGGCCAGCCCCAGACCCACCACACACCAGACACGCCAGGAGTTCGAAAGCTGTTCCCTCAACGAGGTCTGCGGGCCGGTGGCTTTGTTTTCGGCACCCAGCGGTTTGCCCTGCCGGCTTTTGACCAATGGTGCCGAAGCAACGGCAGCTGCCTTTGCAGCTCCAGCTGGCTCGACTGAAGATTTCGGTTGGTCTGCCGCTACCGCCGGCGCACTCTGAGGCTGCTCACCAGTGAGCGGCGATTTGCTCGATGAGATTGGACCCGATGGCTGCGGGGCAGTGAGCACTCCTGTCCCAGCCTCGGTTTTGCTCACAAGTCGCCGAGAACTGGCACCGCTGCCCGTGGAGGATAACGTCGCCAGCAGATGGTCTGTCGAGGCCGGACCACCCAGCGCCCCAGACATCGGTTCCACTCCTGGCGGCGGGATGAGTCGGCGCAAATCCACCAGCGGCTCCAGAGTCCGGGCTACTTCTTCCGGCGTTTGGGGCCGATCTTGCGGTTTCTTTCCCAGCATCCGTTGCAGCAAGTCGGCTACTTGCTCCGGCACATCTCCACGCATTTCGCGGATCGGCTTTGGCATTTTCGTCTGATGCCAGATCAGTTTCTGCGCAACTGTGCCTTCTGGAAACGGTGGATGGCCAGCCAGCACATAGTAAAACGTGGCTCCGAGACTGTAAATGTCTGCGCGAATATCCACCACATGGCTGTCAATCGCTTGCTCCGGCGCCAGGTAATCTGCCGTCCCCAGAACTTTTTCATCGTACTTGCGCGTCAATATATCCTGCTCATCCTGGAAAAATCGCGCCAATCCCAGGTCGAGCAGCTTGACCAGCCCGGCACGGTTCACGAGCAGATTGGCAGGCTTGATATCGCGGTGGATCAGGCCCACACTGTATGCGTGTTGTAATCCCTTGGCTGCCTGGTACAGATAATGCACGGCGCGTTCCACATCAAACGGCCCATGCGCTTTGACCAACTCCTGCAGACTCACCCCGTCCACGTATTCCATCACCAAAAAATGCAAATCCCCTTCCTGGTCGAGGTCATAAGCACGCACGACATTGGGGTGATCGAGAGCGGCAATGGCCTTCGCTTCGCGGTAAAAACGTTCCAGGGCCGAGCTTTCGCCTGAGCGCGATCGCGGCAGGACTTTCAAGGCCACCAGCCGCTTCATGTATTTATGCTCGGCCAAAAACACCATGCCCATCCCACCACTTCCCAGACGCTGCAGAATTTTGTACTTGCTGATGAAAAATCCTTTCCAGCGCCCCGCCAGCAACTGTTCTGCCTGAAACGACGTGAGCACGCTCCGCTGGACCAGCTGTTCCGCAAGTTTCGCCGGTTCGCTCGGGTAATTGCCTGCCGCGCGCAATTCCTGCAGCAAGCTGTCCAGTCGCTCACACTCGACCAGACCGCTCTTACGCACTAAATCCAGAAAGTCCTCCAACGTCGCTACGGCCATGCGCGGCCTAGCAGAGCACCATGGGTGTCAGCTGTTTCTGGACCCGCTTAGCACCCCAGAGTGTTGCTCAAGCAAGCACCAGCACGGGGCTTCAGTCTAGTATAGCTGACTCCCCAATCCCTGAACAACAGCTACCGCAATCCTTCGCACGGGAGTGGCAAACGCATTTCGAATAGATGCCAGGCTGGTCGTACCTATAGCGCTGCGGGCACGTTTAAGCCCGCTAGTCTGCCCATTATGCCAGTGATGAAAATTTATCGCCCGGCCCAAGCCAAGGCGACCGGCTTAATCGCGGACTCACAAAAGAAGAATTATCGCTGCTCTGATGCTAGCCTTGACGCGTTACGGACGATGCTTATCGTGGCAATCGTCGCATTTTTTGTCCAGGGCCTTGATCGCCGCTAGCACTTCCTTTGCATCCTTTTTCTTGACCGCTGTCTCTACTTTCGCGACATCTTGCGTGTATTCTTTGCACAGCTTTATCCAGCTGGCCTTTGGCCCTTTCGGCGGATCATTCTTCTCCATTAGGCTGATGAGCCGCGTGAATTCCTTGGCGTCCTTTTCCATTTTCGCCCAATCGGGTTTCGGCTTCTTGGCCTCTGCCTCAATCAGGTCTTTCAATCCCTTTTTAACCTTATGTGTAATGTCCATGATTTCATCCACGCCAGGAACTTCGTCCTTCAGGGCCCAGGTTAGCCTGCTCAAGGCTACGAGAGCCAGTCCCAGCGCCAGCCATTTCAGGGTGCGTTTCATAAGGGTTCCTCCTGGACTGCATTTTCTATTCCTGTCCGTCGAACTCAGGTCGGCAGGAAATTCATCAGGCAGGCTCTACGCATAAATACTAACCGCTTTGCCCGGCGTCAACCGTGCAGTCAGGAAATTCTTGAGCGGCTCATGGCTTTACGCGGAGCACCATAACGACATCGCTACCATCCTCTCGCTGGCCAGACACCACGCGCACCGGCACGACATACTGTCCCGGCGCAACATTCTTGGCAACGGTGATCGCGGCAGCATGGCGGCTTGTTTGTCGTGCGGGCGCCAGAATGCGTTGCTGAAGCGGTTCCGCCATCCAGGGCCAATACCATTCCACCACCAGCACCTCCAACATTGGCCCCGTGTTTTCCACGACCAGCTCACATTTCACTTCGCCACCCGCGTGGCAAGCGACCACCCACGGCTCCACCGCGATACGATGGGGGTTCCAGTCGCGCCGATGGTCGCCGCTTACGCACAGCGCATCCGCCGCTGCCATCGCGGCCTCAGCCCAACTGACCCGCCGACGGAAATCCTCCGCGTCAAATTCCATAGCGCTACCATGTTCCGCCAGAATCCAATCTGGTCGAATCTCCAGCACTCGCCGGGCACTCACCGCATAGCCCTCGGGCAGACCACGGTTCAGCCCCATCCAACCTCCGCTTCCACTATACTGGTCATGGTGGAACCAGTTATCGGCTGTGAACAGGCAGCGTTTGCCATCTATTACCGTCTCCACGCCCATCGTGTAGTAAGTCTGTCCGGGCAGGTGATGGAAACGAAAACTATACTCCCGCCACTGCAATGTGTCTCCTGGCTTCGGTGTCCGCGTGATGCGTACAGGCCTGGGGTCTAAGAACGGGTGGCGCAAATATAGCGGCTGACGTAGCGGCTCCGCCACTATATCTAAGGTCCAGACCTCACACTGCTTATATTCTGGCAGGTCATAAACGCCGTCATAATGATCGTAGTGTGCATGCGAAATCAGCACTACCTCCACAGGCCCCAAATTCTTGTCCCGTTGCAAACGGGAGATCTGCTCCACACTTCGCTTTCCCCAGGGATCCATGATCAGCAACGCTCCCGTTTGGGAAACTAAGGCATAAGTGTTCCCTGTGAGATATAAATGCGGTGAAATCTGCGACCACGGTTTCTCTCCATCTGTCGCGGATTGTTCGGGCGCCAAAAACCTATACTTCGGTACTTTACCTAACAGTTCCTTAGTGTATCGCTCATAGCTTTTCAATCGCGCTACCTTCTCGACTTGCTCAGCAGTGAAATGCAGGGCATTAAGTGCGCCTTCTAATATAGGCTCACCGTGGGCAGGGAGCAAGGCGCCGGGTTGGCGCGAGGCCAGCAATCGCAATGATTCTGCAGCCGGCTTCAGCCCAGCATCCGTCCAATGATCCCAATCTGTTGTGTAAGGGGACCAGAGTTTTCCTGGAGCAGCAAGGCAATCTCCGCAAAAGGCGATCGCCGATTTGTCGCTTTTTCGATGGGCCAGGTAGCACACATGGTCGCGGCTATGGCCGGGGGTCGCTACCACTTCCAACCGCCAGCTTTGCCATTCAATAACCTGCCCACCCTCTAAACTCAAATCTATATTCTCTACACCCCGGGGCACAACTAAGTACGCGGTGCGGGAAGACCGCAAGGGCAGCGCTTCGCGCCAGTATTGCTGGACTCCTGGCGGTGTCAGCCACGGTGCGGATGCCTTAGGCCCGCGAACGCCCACCCCAGCATGCGCCAAGCTTTCCACTTGCCAGCAAGTATCACGGTGATGATGCGTCAATAGAACACAATCCACCTGCGTGACGCCTAATGCCGCAAGAGCCTTAATATCAGCATGAGCCGGAGCGTCTATCAGAAGAGCCCGGCCACTTTCTATGATGGCGTAGGCTGCCGGTGCACCAACCGAACGATATACTCCGGGAAGCACTCTATACCAAGTTTTGGCATGTTCGCCCGCAAAAAATAGAGAAGCCCACCATGCCAGTCCAGCAATCCCCATCGCTGCCATCACTAGGCCTAATTTCCTTATCATTTTCGTGCTCCCATGAAAAAGCGGAACCAATATCCAGGTCGCATTGCGCGCATGCTATGACAGGGAGTTTCTTGGCTCCTCGGGTCTATTTAGCAGATATCGAGTGCATCCAGAATCTCAGATCAATTTGTCGGGGAAATGGCCTCCGCACAGATGGGCCGATTATTCTGCGTATTCGATTACCGGGGCACGTGGCAAAATACCTCCCCAGTAGGCATCCTGAAGCAGCCTTTCGACTGCCGCACGTTCCTCGGGGCCGGCCTCTAAGGTTCGTTGATTGACATACATACGCACAAATTTGCGACCTTCCTCCCGCGTGAGACCCCGCCCGAATTGCAAGGCATAGTCCAATGCCTCGTTCTCGTGTGCCAGGGCATAAGAGATGCTTTCTTTTAGAAGTTGACAAATCTGGTGAATCGTATCGGCTCCCAAGTCGCGACGCACTACGTTTGCACCCAATGGCAGGGGCAAGCCAGTTCGCTCGTACCACCACTTGCCCAAATCGCTAATTAGGTGCAAACCGTGCTCTTCATAGGTTAATTGTCCTTCATGGATAACGAGACCAGCATCAGCATTGCCAGATTGGACCGTCTCCAAAATCTTATCAAACGATATTTTTATATAGTTACAACGGCCGTCTAGATATAGTCGCAGCACGAGGAAGGCGGTGGTCAGTTCTCCGGGTATAGCAATTGTTGCGTTGCGCAATGAGGACGGATCGCGAGGCTCCCGACCCACGATAATGGGTCCATATCGGTCTCCCATGCTGAACCCGCACGGCAATAGGAGATAACGGTCTGCCAAATAAGCATAAGCATGGACACTGACCGCTGATACTTCCAACTCCCCTCGAAGGCAACGCTGATTCAGGGTCTCAATATCCTGGAGTTCATGGCGAATCTCTAAGTCGCCCGTGGGGATTTTGCCTTGCGTCATTGCATAGAACATAAATGCGTCGTCCGCGTCAGGGCTATGGCCTATGGTGATCACTTTTCTAGGCACGGTGCTCTCCTTGTCGCCGTTTACGCCATTCTCACAATTGTTCGAGGTAAATGGCGCGAATTTTCAGCAAGTCCTCATCATATCGGCCATCCTTGAAATCCGGAAAACTCCACTCAAAGGGTTGATATCGGCCTTGTTTATAGCGAGCAATCAAGTCAGCCCAGATGCCTTCGGCCAGGTAAATTTTCTGCCCTGCCTTTTTGCACGAGGCCAACACAATTTTATTGTCGTCCAGATAACCGATATCCACATTCACCAGCCTGTTTCCCTCCTTAGCAAGGCAGACCTCCAGGGCTGTGGTCATGATCTTGTATTCCGCAAGTTTGTCCGGCAGGTCACAGGCCTTGAAACTTACCAAGCGCCGCCGAAGATTAGGTCCCATTTCGGCCTCGTAATAATTGCTTACATCGAAGGGATAATCGGCCCCGACATAGTCCACCGGACCTAATTTATCTTCGAGCAATAGGACGGCCTTTTGCAGCGCCAACAAGTCTGCCCACAAAATGGCGGCGAAGTATTTGACAGGATCAGGAGCTTGTGGCCTGGCCATAGCTCTCACCTCGCCGCTTCAGGATATTGAGCGCCCGATGAACTATCTCGGGTGCGATATGGAAGATGCGATGAATATAGTGGGCCAGTTCCGTCGGGGGTAATTCGGTGCGCCGCACGGCTGCGCGAGTGCGTAGTTGCAGGCGGTTGCCTTTGAGGTAAATATGTTCCCCATCGCGCACTTGTGTTAGAAGGGGATAACGCATCATATCCCAGTCGAACGACGCTTCCCATACACGCAAGAACTCGTTCCAATCTACCGGGGTGGTCTTAAAAGTCAGGCGGTATTGATGTTCGCCTTTATGACTTAGCACGTATAGGTCTAGTTTGC
>BEIM01000179.1 GCA_002898995.1 bacterium HR36 | reverse complement strand
GGTCGCCACTGGCACGTTGCGGCGTACCAGTTCTTCGGCAAGATGACTGCCAATAAATCCCGTCGCTCCTGTGACCAGCCATTTCGCATCCATGTTGCTTCCCCCGATGCGATTGCCCATATCATAGCGGTTCCGCGCCCCTAAGGCACGCAGCGAATTGCCTTGACGGACACAAGCGGCTACCGCTATAGGCTTGATTACAGCTTAGCTGGGGTTTTGGTTTATGTGGTGGACGGCTGGGGGAAATGATCGCACCCTTTCATCAGATGACGACCTGGTCCGGTCCGCGCTCGTGCCGAGCAAATTCTTGGCATGAAGTACCGTGCCCTGCTTGCGGCAGCCAGGAGGCCGAACCGGTACTGCAGGCTTGCGGCTGGCAGGAGGCTGCGGCTCGGATCTACGCCGTGGTGCAGTGCCAGACCTGCGGCGTGTGGTACACCAACCCTGTGCCCGACGACCAATGCAGCGGCGCGCAACAACGCTACTCACCCTTGCCGGAGACGGCACCGGCTCTTGCAGCACTTGCCGCCGAGGTGGCGCCGCCACCCGCTCGGGGCAGCTGGCTTTTGCATTTTGGTCCTGCGGACGTAAGTTTTGTAGAGAGGCTTCGGCGTCGGGGTTGGCGCGTCGCGTTATGGCGCGAACATCCCTGTGAAGTGCCCCCAGACTGGTGGTTGGCTGAAGGACTGGCGGTTTTCGGCAGCCTGGAACAGCTCGCACAGCATTGTCCCGGAGTGCTGACCACGATTACGGTCGCCGATTGGTTCGAGCGCCAGCCTCGATTGGCCGAAATATTGCGCTTATGGCACGTGCTGCTGAAACCATCTGGCCGATTGGTCTTGCTCGTGCCCAATCTGGACGGGACAGGATTTCGCAAATATGGCAGTTGCTGGCGCGGCTTGGATTTGCCGTTCCGCCGGGTGCATTTTCACGCCAGCACGTTGTATCCATTGCTGGCACAGGCTGGCTGGCGCATCTGCCGCGCGCGTACTTATCCCAGTCTGCTCTGGTTGCAGGAATCGGCGTGGCGCTGGCGGCAGAGCCAGACTTCAAAATCCCCGAATTGGTGGCGTCGCCTTGTCGCTACCTCAACCTGGGCCCACATCTTCAGCATCTGGTTCAATCGCCTGTGCGGACGGGGCGACTGGTTGGTTGTTGTCGCTCAGCCTCAACACGCCAGTTAATCCAGGCGCTCCCAATAGCCGCTTGGCCGGCGAATTTCACATGGCCGAAAATGGGCCTTGTATTCCAGCGAGCGGCAACCCGCCACATAGTAGCCGAGATACACATACGGCATCCCGCGTTGCTGCGCTTCAGCGATCAGCGAGAGGATGTTCCAGGTGCCCAGCGAATAGCGGCGATAATCGGGATCGTAAAAGAAATAGATGGCCGACAATCCCTGCGGCACCACGTCCACGTAACCCACTCCTACCAGCTGACCCTCGCGATAATACTGCCATTCCTCCGTGGGCAAGGGGTTTTCGACGAAGGAAGCAACGTAGGCGAAATAGCCCCTGTCTTCGACCTCCGGCCAGCCCTTGTGCCGCGTTTGGAAATCGTGGAAGCGGTGATAGAGCAGCAGTTTTTCCCGGGAAATGCTCGGCAAGCATATCTTGCATAGGGTGAGGCCGCGATTAGCCTTAGCGCACCGGCGTTGGCTCCGGTTGGGCCGAAATTCGTTCACCAGCACGCGCAACGATTGACAGGCATGGCAATGCGGACAGTGATTGCGAAATAAGGAATGCCCGAAGCGTCGCCACCCCTCATCCAGCCGTTGTTGATATTCCTCTGCCGTGAGACGGTGAACGAACTCGTATTCCAGCCGCCAGGTTTGGTCGGGCAAATAGCCGCAAGGCCCCGGCGGGCCAAAGTAGCGGACGGAAGTTTGCATGGCGAAGTTACGCTCCGTCGGCAAGCGACCCACCACTTCCCGATTACCATTATGGGCACCACATCTAGCCCTGAGTAGGGTGCTGTTGCCGCTTTGGCCTCGAACCACCTCCTTCTCGCAAGCCCCTCCTAGCTGAACGCTTTGTGCAACAAGAGGAGAATTACCCCTAGGTCCGGTTTAGCGTTGGGGAGCGACTCTCTGCATTAGCACAACAGCCTGCCAACTCAGGTGAGGCGGCACTAGGGAAACATTGCCGTCGGTCCTGGTGACAGAGATGATGGGATTTATCAGGATGCTTCCTGAATTCTCCAAGGCTTCCAAGGCAACTCAACCACCACCAACGAAACCGCGATGTGCATAGCCAATTGCCTGGCATGCAGCGGGGTTCGTAAGTATGCAAACAACTATTTGGAGGCAAGAACTGGCTTGGTGCGGAGAGACGTATGCCTTTTCATCTGACGGTCTTCTGCGGCTCGCGGCTAGGCAAGCGGCCCGAATATGCCGAGGCCACGCGGCAACTGGCGCAATTATTAGTGGAACGGCAGATCACGCTGGTGTATGGCGGAGGGCACGTCGGGCTAATGGGCGTGCTCGCGGATGAAATGCTGCGACTCGGTGGCCAGGTGGTGGGTGTGATCCCGGAGAACCTCGTGGAAAGCGAACTGGCTCACACCGGCCTGAAGGAACTCCATATCGTCCCCACTATGCACGCCCGCAAAGCTGTGATGGCCGACAAAGCGGATGCCTTCCTAGCTCTGCCCGGCGGTTACGGCACCGCCGAGGAGTTTTTCGAGATCGTTACCCTGCGGTTGCTCAAGCTACACCACAAGCCGATCGCACTCCTCAACGTCGCGGGTTATTTCGATGCCTTGTTAGCCTGGGTGGCCCATGCGTTTGACGAAGAGTTCATTTCTTCCAAGTACCGCGACTTGTTCTTCGTGGACACGGAAGCAGCGCGGCTACTGGATCGACTGACCGCAGCAGCGACTAATGGCGGAAGAGGAACTCCTTCGAGTTGAGCAACGCCCAGTGTACATCCTCCCAAGCTTTCCGTTTATCGGGGCTTTTTTCCACGTGCTGGAGAACGGCTTGCACTTCGGCGGCCTCGGGATGCCGCGACAGGGTGCTCAGGTACAGCTCCTCGACCAGGAGTTCCGGCGGCAATTTTTTCGCCAAAAGCTGGCCGATGCGATTATTCGGTTCGCGGAGTTTCTGGTGAATCGTGGGGCCATTGATTAGTTGCAGCGCCTGGGCCAGGTTGCTTTCGCTTTCGCGTTCACACTCACACGGCAATTCACGAGCGGGTTGTCCAAACGTTTTGAGGAAAGCGTGATTGACTTCGCCATCGGGCAGCTGGACGGCGCGGGTTCCTAACGGCAGGCCAGCAAACTTCTCCGGCACCGCTGTCGCCTGGCTAATCGCATCCAGGAGCACTTCCGCCGGCAGCAACTTCGGATAACAGTGCGAGAAATACTTCGTATCGTCGCGATTGCGATCGTTGGTCTGCGCGCTGAGTTGGTAAGTGCGGGAGTTTAGGATAAGCCGGATGATATGCTTGGCATCGTAACCGTGCTGGACGAATTCACGGGCCAAAGCATCAAGTAATTCGTCGTGGCTGGGGGGGTTGGAATCGCGGAAATCGTCCGCCGGCTCGACAATGCCCCGACCGAAGAGATGGAACCAAATGCGATTGACCAAGGCCCGAGCCACGAAGGGATTATCTTTGTCGGTGAGCCAGCGAGCGAGTAACTGCCGGCGATCCGCAGGCTCCTCCGTGATGGCGCTGCCACCCAGACCTTTAGGCCGAACCGTCTGATTACTCCGCGGATGCACTACCTCGCCGCTGCGGTCGAGATACACGTATTCCGCCTGCGGCGTCGGTTTGCCTGGGGAACGGTCGTTGAGCGGGTCGTTTTTGAGTTTGACCCGCGCAAAGAATGCAGCTAGGCCGTAATAATCGTCCTGTGTCCAGCGCTCGAAGGGATGGTTGTGGCATTTGGCGCACTGCAGACGGACCCCGAGGAACAGCTGGGCAGTAGTTTCCGCTAAGGTCGTGGGGTCGCGGGCCACACGGTAATAATTCGCGGCAGGGTTGGTATAGGTGCTTCCGCTCGCAGTCAGGAGTTCGCTCAGCAATTCATTCCAGGGGCGATTCGCCGCAATCTGCGCCCGCAACCAAGCCTGGAACTTGTGCACCCCATCCAACTGCATGGTCTTGCGGTTGGCGCGCAGCACATCCGCCCATTTCAGTGCCCAAAAGTCAGCATATTCAGGCCGCTCCAGAACGCGGTCAATCAGCCGGCTGCGTTTGTGCGGATCCCGATCGCCCAAAAACGCCCGCACCTCCTCAGCGGTCGGTAAGATGCCACACACGTCCAGATAGACACGGCGAATGAACTCGGCGTCGCTGCACAACTCCGAGGGTGGAATTTGCAACCGCTTCAGCTTGGCAAAAACCAAGCGATCCACCAGGTTGTTCTCGGGGACGCTAGGCCAGGCGAATTGGGGGTCGGGTCGCAACATGGCCAGCCGCACCGTCACCATCGTCTCCAGGTAGCGGACGAGAATCGCTACTTCGCCAGGCTGCTTGAACTGAACTAGCCCGTGCCTATCTACCACCGCCACCGATTCGTCGCTGGAGCTGAACACGCTCAGCAGTGTAACATCCCGCCGGGTACCATCGCTGAAATAGGCCAGTACCGCCAATTGCTGCGCTTGTCCTGGCCAAGTCAGAGTGCGATGCCCCGGCAATACTTCGACGCGCTGTAAAGCGGGCAAGCGACTTGGACTTTCCGACTGCATCCCTTCCGCAAGCCACTGGCGAATCACTTCATACCAGAAGGAGCCGACCGCAAAGCGCTGGCCCCCTTCGTGAGGCACCCGGCCCGAACCCTTAAGCAAAATCAGGCTCAAGTCGGGTTGCAGCAGGTTGGTACGCCGGCCATTCATGTCGCGGGTGAGTTGCACATAGTCAGAATCAGGGTCATAACCACGCAGGCTCAGTTTGAAACCGTTTTTGCCATTGGGTGTGCCATGGCAAGCGCCCATATTGCAGCCAGCGACGTTGAAGGCGGCAATTACCTCGTGGCGAAAACTGATCGGCTGTTTCTGTTCGACGTTTTCCACCCGCAAAGGCACCCGCGCTTGGGCGGAGCCGAGCACAACGGTAATGCTGCCTGCGCCATTGGCCCGCGGCGTCACCACACCTGAGGGAGTGATGTGAACGAGTTGGGCCGGCTCGGCTTGATAGCGTACTAGCTGGGTAACGTCGCGCACCACGCCGCCCTGGTACTCGGCCGTGATTACCAGCTGCTGGCGGTCTCGGCCATGACGCAGCACTACATCGCCTGGCTGGACGAGCAAACGTTGCGGGGCGTCAGCCCTGGTAATGCTTTCGGGTTCGCCGGCACGAAATGGCCGGGTTATCCAGAACGTCGCGGCAATACCTGTGACCAGCGTAGCCACTAACAGCAGCAACCGGGTGCGGCTAAGCATGGCAGGGTCTCCGTTGAGGCGGGTCCGAGGCGTCGGCAGGGTACCGACGCACTAATGAGGCGGGATTGGTGCAGAATATATCGGCAGTTATTGTAGCAATCAGGGCCGAGCAAATGCAAGAGGAATTCGCAAAAAAAGTTCCAGAGCTATTCGTGTGGGAAAGACGTGCCGGCCGACCAGCAACTACGGATGTCGGACAACCAGCAAATGGGCGGGTTCCTGATGCGGATCGAGGCGAACATAGTTTTGCGAGCCGTGCCAATGCCAGACGGAGCCAGTCAAAACATCAAACACATCAAACCTTGCCCCTTCGGGTAAACCCAGATCAGCCAGGCGCAAGTGCGTCAAGCCTTCCTGAACGTGGTGTGGGTCGAGATTGACAATCACCAACACTACATCGCGAAAATCAGGCGTCGCCTTGCTGTAGCACAAGAGCTGGTCATTAGTGGTGTCGTGGAAACGGAGATTGCGGAGATACTGCAAAGCCGGATGCTGGCGGCGCGCTGCATTGACGCGGGCAACGAAGTCCTTGATATTTCCGGGCGCGTTACGATCGCGCCATTTGATCTCATATTTTTCCGAGTTGAGGTATTCCTCACTGCCAGGACGTAAAGGCGTGTTTTCGCAAAACTCATAGCCACTGTAGATGCCGTAAAGCGGCGAGAGGGTAGCCGCTAAAACGAGGCGGATCTTGAAGGCGGGTCGTCCCCCTGTTTGCAGGTATTCGGTCAGGATATCGGGGGTGTTGGGCCAGAAGGACGGCCGGAAATACTCGGCCATTTCGGTCTGGGTGAGCTCGGTGAGGTATTCCACCAGTTCCCTGCGTGTGTTTCGCCAGGCAAAATAGGTGTAGGATTGGCTGAAACCGACTTTGGCCAACGCCTTCATGATCTTCGGGCGTGTAAACGCTTCGGAGAGGAAAATCACCTCGGGATATTCGCGTTTGATCTCACGAATCAGCCATTCCCAGAACCGGATGGGTTTGGTGTGGGGGTTATCCACGCGGAAAATGCGCACGCCCTGATCGATCCAGAAGCGGAGCACACGCCGCCATTCGTACCAAATTTCCGCCCAGGCGGGGCTGTCGAAGTCCAGGGGATAAATGTCCTGGTATTTTTTGGGAGGATTCTCGGCATATTTGATGCTACCATCGGGACGATGCCGAAACCATTCGGGGTGCTCGCGAACGTAAGGATGATCGGGCGAGCACTGGATGGCGAGATCGAGGGCGATTTCCAGACCAAACCGACGCGCGGCCTGGACGAGTTCCCGGAAGTCGTCCAGTGTACCGAGTTGCGGTTCGATAGCAGTGTGTCCACCGTATTCGTTGCCGATGGCCCACGGCGAGCCGGGGTCTTCTGGGGCGGCAACCGGTTGATTGTTTTTGCCTTTGCGGTGCGTCCTGCCGATAGGATGGATCGGCGGGAAGTAGAGGACATCGAAGCCTAACTCGTGCAATTCAGGCAGCAAAGCCATCACGTCGCGAAAGGTGCCGTGCCGGCCAGGGACTGGCGAGGCAGACCGCGGGAACAACTCGTACCAGGCGGCGAACCGTGCCAGTTCACGGTCTACCACGACGCGCAAAGGGGGCTGCAAAACCTGGTAATGTGTTCGGGGCTGGTAACGGGCCATCAGTTCAGCCAGGCGGGGTTGCTGGACCACTGCTAACGCTTCGGTTTCAGGCAGACGCTCGACTTGTTCCGCCACACTCAACAATTCTT
>BEIM01000178.1 GCA_002898995.1 bacterium HR36 | reverse complement strand
CGCTTTCCCCGTCAGGACTGTGTACTGTTGCCGCTACGCAATACAACGGCGGAATTGCTGGCGCAATATCTTGCGGGTCGGCTGCGCCAGGAATTGCAAGAGCAAGGATTCACCCCCAATTGGGTGCTGGTGGAAGTGGAAGAAGCCCCGGGACAATCGGCAACCTATACCTGGTCTAAACCGCGAAGCTGATCGGGCAGGATGCGGCCATCATGCAGTGCGCTAGCCACCAGCACACCACAGACGCCCATTTCGGCCAGGCGTTGCAGATCGTGTGCACTGCTGACGCCGCCGCCGACATACCATTGGGCGTCTGGCGCCCCTGGACTGGCCGCTTCTAATAGGCCGATCGTCCATTGCAGCTGCCCGGTGCCGACCGCGGCCAAGTCGAGCGCGAGCAAGTGTTCAAATCCCGATTGCCAGGCCCAGGCCGCCAACTCTGCGGGACTGCGGTGCTGCCAATGAGGATGTGCCCCCAGCCATCGGCCAGCGTAAGCGTCCAGGGAAAACATGGCCGGCCGGTCCAGAATCAACGGCACGGCATCCGATTCGCCAGGGGTAGCGGCACTTTCCTGCCACGTTTCCAAACCGATTACCGGATGGACGTCCAGCTGGCGCAGCGCTTGCCTCACCTCCTCGGCGTGGCGAAATCCCCCATCCAGCCAAACACGCATACCGCCGCTGCAGAGCTGCTCCAGGGCAGTCCAGTTAGGTCGGCGGTCAAGGATCGCATCCAGGTCGGCGACATAAAACTCGCGTAGGCCAAACGTCTCCATAAGGGCTTGCGCAACCTCGCGAGCCTCTGTTGAGCGCGTCCAACGACTGACCAGCGGCCGATACTGCGCGCGCTGACCCGCCACCGCCCGCACCACTTGCCCTCTGCGAATATCCAGCACGCCAATGAGCCGCATCGCCCCTCCGTTACTGCATGTGGCTATTCACCATGGGCTCAGCTCGGTCAAGTTCCTTAGCAAGCCCTGAGCTGTCCGGCCAAAGGCTATGCCGTCGGCCATTTTCGCCATTTGCGATGGCAAGTCGGCCAACATCATATCGGGAATTGCGTCCCCCGGCAACCAGCCCAAGCACCGACCAATGCCAGCGCCACAGTTCCGAAGCAACTGTCACACCTCCCGCATTTCCTCCACTGCACTTGCTTCGTTCCGCTTTATCTTCGAATAGCGTGGGCACATTAGAAAAATTCACGGCTTGTCGGGCGGCGTTGTCATGCTCAACGTGTAAGCATCCAACTGCACCACGAACAAACATTCCCTTCGCCAAATGGGTGTTGCAGCAAGCCGGTTTGCCAACCCGCTCTAGCCCATAGTACCAATCTTACGCTGCCTGTGGCGTTTTCGCTGGCTGGTGGCTTGGTATGGCCAGCTTCTGCTGCTACATTGCCTCCTGTATTGGCTATTTTCCGTCCTTTTGTCCGCAGCACGTGCTTGGAAATACCGTCAGGAAACCAATACGACCGGCGGCAGCAACTCATCCGGTTTTCTTCGTTCGTCGTTCCATCTGCCAAGGTGTATGTGGAAGAACTTGCCTCTCCCGGAGTCATAGGTAAGAACATCAAGTCGGCGGTATTTCACCAGATCAGGTTATGGCGAAAATAACCTACACATAGGGCTACACGCTGTTGGCTGAGTTGGATCACATCTACATTGCTCTCGAGCAACTCGGTCATTCTTTCTCGCAGGCGGCTGACGGCACGCTCGTTTTCCAGTGCCAGGTTCATGCCAGCGAGGCTTTGCAGTTTCTGCTGCAGGTCCTGAGGCAACCCGGGCTCATGCAACGGAGGAAGTTTCGGTGTTGTTCGACGGATTTCCAGCTCTACCACGACGAAGCGGCAACTTCCGTAATCCAAAAGCTTTCCTCGTCCGAATAACATGCCTAATAAATAAGCAGTATCTTCATCGAGGTAATCCATCATGGAGTCTTGACCGTTGATTTGTCTGGTTTGCGGAAAATGAGAATGTATTCGTGGACTTTGTTGACGCGGAAGCGATACGGATAGCCGAGTGGACGGAGGTTGTTGTACTCAGCGGCTCGATTCCAAATAATAAGATCGTCCCATTCATAGCCGAGGCTGACCAGTTCAGCAGCTAAGTCGCTGTGAAACGGGTAAAATCGATCCTGCTTGCGTAAATCCATAACCACGATGCAGCAATAGCGCTTTGGCCTGAGTAGACGATAGACTTGTGCGAACACTCCGCCGAGTGCCCGTAAGAATTCCTGGTAATCGGCAATGGTCCCCAGGTCGTTGCGCAGGTTGCCGTAGTGCCGTATCGCTTTGCCATCCGCAGTGCGTTTTTGGTTCAGGATGTTCCAGTAAGGCGGCGAGGTGATACAAAGATCGAAGCTGGCATCAGGCATTTGCGGAAGAACGTCGCGACAATCGCCCAGCATCAGGACGCACTGGTGGCGGTGTTTTTCTTCAATCAAAGGCTGCTCCAACCGACGCTTAGCCAGACGGATATACTCCGGAGATATGTCAATGCCGACTGCTTCCTTGCCGAGTTTTGCCGCCGCCAGAACGGAGCTTCCTGAACCCACGAAGGGATCAAGAACCTTAGTTCCCTCAGGGGGCATAAACATATGGAGTAACCGTTCGGCCAGGGCCACTGGAAACATGGCCGGATGTTTCAGCTTTTGCTCCTCTGAATTCTTGCGAATGTCGTCCCAAACGCTGAGGGAGTATTGCAGCCAGGTTGCCCCGTCGAGGTTGTTGCAACGTCGTCTTTGTCGGTCGGCATTCCCAGCACCGGCGGAGACTGCTCCGGTATCCGAGAAAAGCAATCGGCTCGAATTGCCCGACGATGTTTTCCTGGCCATAAGTCTCACGCCTGTACGTTGCCAAGATTCGAGCTGCGAAAAGACCTGCTTACAAGCTTTATTTTACGGCAGATAGTTAGACCATTCCAGGCTACAGGTTTTCGCCCGTGAGCATAAGTCGACTTGTTGTGGACATTATCGCCCGGGGTGTGCTGGAAGGTTACTGGCGTGAGCCAGCGACGGAAAGGTGGAAAAGCATTTTGTGGCTGTGGGGGAAGCTCGGACGGCGGGAAAAATTTTCATGACACTACTTGACAGTGTCAAATTAGTGCGTAGAATGAGGTGGTCGCCAAGCCAGTCGGGGGATTCTGGAACCAAGAACCGCCCGATGCCTACAGCGACCTAGCAGCCATGCCTCAAAAAACCAGGCAACCATCAGCTGAGCTGCATCGGCTTAGCCTACAGGAGCTGGCGGAGCGAACGCAATGCACGCCCAGAACGATCCGGTTTTACATTGCACGTGGCCTGCTGCCTGGCCCGGTGAAGGCAGGGCGCGGCGCCTGGTACGGGGAAGAACACGTGCGGCGGATCGAAGCGATTCGCCGCTGGCAACGTCAGGGATTGACGCTGGCGGAGATCGCGGCGCGGCTGACCGGGAACGCGCCGCCTGCGCAGCTGACACCGACGACCTGGTGGTCCTACGCCATCGCGCCGGATGTGGTCGTGCAGGTGCGTGCTGGAATCGCTCCCTGGCGGTTGCATCGGATCTTGAACGGCTTGCGGCAGCTGGCCCAGCATTTGGCCAGCGAAGATATTTCAGGTCCTCCAGCAAAGGAGTCAGACGATGAGTCTACTGACTGAGCCCGCCATTTCCTCTTTTGTGCCCGTCCATGGGAAGACCGGTAGTGAGTTGCGTTTGGCTCTGCAGGAGTTGATCTTGACTGGCGAGATTCTCCCCGTCGGGCACGGTTGCGAGTACGGCATACGTTTCGCTGCGCGGAGCAACAAACTGTCGAAGTAGTGTACGCCTTTCCTCTGCCCCGCGATGCGGCTTTGCAGCGTTTCCGGATCCTCGGGCCGGACTTCGACGTTACGTCGCAATTGCGGCCAACTCATGAGGCGGTCGAGGAGTATGAAAAAGCTCTGCAACAGGGCCATCTCGCCGGTTTGTCGCGGCAGTATCGCGACGGCTTGGTCAACCTCAACCTCGGCAATCTCCGGCCGGACGAGACGGTCATCGTGTACCTTGATATTTTGGCGGGCGTGGAACTGCACGACCGGGGGCTGCGTTTCCGCTTTCCGTTTACGCTGGCGCCGTGCTATCATCCAAAAGCGCGCGCGGTGGCCGTTGCTCCAGGAATCGGCGAGATGGAATTGCCCGAATCATTTGGCGATGTGCTCTTGCCACAATGGGTACAGGATGCAGGTCAATTGCATGGGGTCGGCTTTGAGTTGCGAGTGCGGATGCCCGCGGCGGAATTGGAGATCGGCTCACCGTCCCACGCCATTACCGTGGGTCGCGATAACGGCACTTACCAGGTGCGGCTGGCACGCGAAAAGGATGTGCCCAACCGCGACCTGATCCTCGACGTGCGAAGCGCGGCGAATGGGCCTACGATTACCGGCGGGCTGGCCCAGGACAAAAAGGCGTATTTCGCCGTCGTTCTGCCTTCGCACATGTTTGGCAAACCCAACGACGAGGAACCGAAACAGGTAGTTTTCGTCCTGGATCGTTCTGGCTCGATGGCGGGTCAGCCGTTGCATCAGGCCAAACGGGCGCTGGAAGCGTGTCTGGGGGCGATGCGCGAGGGCGACCAGTTTAGCATTGTCGCGTTTGACAGCGAGGTGGAAACGCTGTCGCCGACACTTCTGCCCGCCGATTCTGCAGGCCGCCAGCGTGCCAAGCAATTCCTGAGCCAAATTGAGGCTCGCGGCGGAACGGAGTTAACGCAAGGACTGCTGACCGCTGTAGGCATCATCAAAGAGCACGGCGGAGCGATCCTGGTGCTGACCGATGGCCAGGTCTTCGGCACAGAGGAGATTCTGCAACAAATTCGGCAGGCGGGTGTCCGTGTGCACTGTTTGGGGATCGGCAGCGCCAGCCAGGACCGCTTCCTGGCCTTGCTGGCACGGGAGACGGGTGGCACCAGCCGATTCCTAGCGCCGCGAGAACGTGTGGATCAGGCCGCTGTGGAAATGTTCGCAGCCATCGGCACACCAGTCGCCAGTCAATTGCGGCTGGAGAATCAGCATCCCGATGCGGCGCGGCTGGTGACACCGATACCACAGCAAGTCTTTGCCGGGTCTCCGCTACTGCTTCTAATCGAAGCAGAAAAGCCCGGTGAAGCGCGGCTAGGGTTGGTGTGGGAAAACGGCCAGGGCAAGCAGCATTATGAACTTACTTTGCCGAACGAGGCCAGTGCGGATGCGGAAACAGTGCGGCTGATTCAGGGCGCTCGACAGATCACAGATTTAGAAGCACAATGCGAAGAGGTCCCAGGCAGCCCCATTTCTTCTCATGACCGGCGCGACAAACGCATTCTAAAGGCTTTGGAAAAACTAAGTCAGCAATACGGTTTGGCCAGCCGCGCTATGTCCCTGGTGGCGGTGGTCAAGCGCAAGAGCGACGTGCCGGGAGATTTGCCGCAGACCGTTGTCGTTCCCGTCGGCATGCCCGAAGACGTCGAATTTTCCGCGTATTTTGTACAGCGGATGGCAGCCTTCCAGCTTGCGCCCCTTGTTTCGCATCGCAAGTACAAGTACATGGATTCGGAGCGTTTATATTGTTTAGCCTCTGCCGCCCCGCGATACTGCAGGTTGATTGACTTAGGTTCAGGGCCTGCATCGGATTCGGCATCGGAGATCGAGTCAGAACCTGACCTGTTGATCGAACTGGCGGCACGCATGGAAAGCGATGGTGGTTTATCGGGCAAGACTGAAGAAGAACGCTGGTTGGCGACGGTGATCGCTCTGGCATGTTTCCTCTCTGCAGGACAGAGCGTGCACTTCGGCCCATTCCGTCTGCACCTCCAGCGTTTGCAGCGGTATCTCGAAAATTCCCGGCTCACTGCCAGCGACCCGCTCAAACGACGCTTGGTGCAGCAGCTTCAACAGGGCAAAGTTCCACCAATTCCGTGGCAGCATTTCGCCAAGAAAATCCTAGCTGGCAAACGCATACGTGAATCCCGATTCTGGAAAGCCGTCCGCAAAGCACTGTGACGCTGGCAGGAATCCCAGTGCCGATCTCCAGATTGCCTCAGCGAATGAGGCGGAAGATGAATGGGTAGCGGTAATCGCGGCCGTGGTAGGCTTCGATCCCGGCCAGGACCGAGAGGATCAGGTTGATCAGCACCAAGGCGCTGAACCAGGGCAGCAATGGCCATTCCAGAACATGTGTCGGTCGCAACACGCTGCCGCGCAGCAGCGAAATCACCAGGTACAGGAGCCAGCCTAGGATCAGCATGTTGAGCTGGAAATTGACCGCCTCTTTGCCATGACGGTCGACGTAAGCGGACTGGTGGCGTTTAGCCAGCCACAAAATGAGCGGCACCAGAAAACCGAGGTTAGCCAGCAGCGCACAGCCGACACCGCCGCCGACGTGACAGGCAAACGCCAGCCATTTCTCTTCCTGCGTCATGTGTGCTGAGCCATCAGCGGACACCGAGCAACAGCTCGGTTAGCAGTTGATCGAGCCTTTCGTAAGGCAAGCGGCGATTGGTCAGGGCCTGGACATCGAATGCGGCATTCTTGATGCGTGTAGCAGCATCCTTGCTGTAACGTGCAAAAGCGCCCGACCAGTCGGGATGTGCACCGTGGATTTCCTTGAGCAGGTCCTGGATTTCGCGATCCTCATTGAAGCGCTGCACCTTTTCCTTGAGGATGAGGTAATTGCGCATGTTGCGTTCGACGAAATCCCAGGGATCGGCCTCGCTGCGATAGGGATGAGCGTCGAAGCCAATGGTGCGGTCGTAACCGTGGTCTACTAGCAATTTGACGAGGAAGAAGGCCTCCTTCAGGTTTTCGCTGGCGAAGGTTAAATCCTGATCAAAGCGGAGGGGTTTCTGGTCGTTGAGGTGGACATCGAGAAGTTTGCCGGCATCGAGAGCTTGCGCGAATTCGTGATAGACATTGAGGCCGGCCATTTTGATATGGGCTACTTCGGGGTTAGTTCCGACCATCTCCGGATGATCGAGGGTCTGGATGAACGCCAGCACACTGCCGACCGTGGGCAGATACAGATCGCCGCGGGGCTCGTTCGGTTTGGGTTCGATGCTGAATTTGATGTTGTAGCCGTTGTCCAGGACGTATTCGCACAGGAAATTGACGGCGTCGCGGAAATAGCCATT
>BEIM01000177.1 GCA_002898995.1 bacterium HR36 | reverse complement strand
ATTAACTATGTCATGCCTAAGCTACGACAGAGGAAGCCCGGGATGACTGTGCGTGAAACTCACGGCTTGATGCTACTGGCTACGCTGGTAATTGCCACGACTAGTACGACAGTGGCCCAGGATGGCTGGCGCCCAGTTCCAGCCTTGACCCCGCCAAACTTAGCCGATGCGCAACGCGGCACCGAACAGAATCCGAATAACCGCATTTCCATTCGCCAACCAGGCCCCGATACCGCCGATTTTCCCGATAGCGCGTTTACCGTCCCGCCAGGAGACATGTACTTGGAGACTTCCATCAACTACCAGCGCCCATCAGGTCTGCCCAAGCACGAGTATTTCACCGCCACTCTCTTACGCCTCGGCCTTTTCGAAGGGCTGGAACTGCGCATCAACACCCCCAAACCTCATTGCTCAGGACACCACCAGCGGCACGGTCACTGGCTTCGGGCCTGTTACCCTTGGCACCAAGCTGCACTTGTGGGATGCCGACGAATTCCGAGCCATCCCTGCTGTGGGCGCCATCGTCCAGATCACCGCTCCCACCGGCTCCACTCCTTTTCGCCCGGAAACCTGGGAGCCGGCCGTCTTTCTCAACCTCGACCACACGTTGCCCGGGGAGTACGAATTTGAATGGAACATCGGCCTGGCTTGGTTCCAGCCGCAACCCAACGCCACCATGTCCACCCAACTTCTGTTACTCTGGGCGATTTCCAGAGAAGTCCATCGCGATGTCGTTGCATTTGCCCACGGATTTATGATCATACCGCTTTCTTCACCCGGCGATTTGGAGATGGTGCTCGGGCCAGGCTTGCTGTGGTTCCTTCACGAGCGCGTTGCCCTCGATGCGAGTTTCAATTTCGGCCTAACTTCTGCTTCTCCAGAGCACCTTGTGCGTCTCGGCCTTTCTCTGGCCTTTTAGCCCAGCGCGGATGAGATAGATTGGCAGTAGTGGCCGGGATTGGGCAGCTTGATTAGTTAATCCGTTCGTTGCTCACGCGGTCGGTGAGGGTGTCCTGGCTGTTGAGCCGGAAGAACCAGTCCTGATCCCAACCGCCCGTCAGCCGATCCACCACGTTGTCGAAAATCACCTTCGTCGTGTTCAGTGCCGGCACACCTACACCATTCAGCAACGCGCTCACCCGCTGAGAATAGGTACCGCTGCTGGCCCACCGATCCACCAGCCGGGCCAATGCCGTCAGGTCGCTATCGTACACCGTGCTGTCGCCGATCAGAATGTCCTGGTCGCTGCCCAGTTGCGCCTGCCCCGGCTCATGACCATAGAGTTGATCCGCACCTGCACCGCCAATAAGAATGTCACGGCCACCGCGACCGTATAGCTGGTCGTTACCCGCACCGCCTAACAGCACATCCGCGCCTGCCCCGCCCAGCAGCACATCATTGCCCGGCCCACCGTCCAGAATGCTCCGCAGGTTCAGCGTCCGATCCACCTCGATGCGATCGCCGCCTGCTTGCCCACGCACCACCAAACGCCGATAACTCGACAAGCTGAATGTCCCCAGCGACCTGCCATTCATCACCACCTGGAACGCGCTTGTCCCCGACGGCTTCACCTGAATCTGGTCGCCGCCCCCCGTCCCCACAATGTACAAGGCGTTGCCGCTCCCGTTGGGATTCGGCACCGTCATCACCGACGGAAACCGCACCGTCGCTATCGCCGTCGCACTGTTGTTGTAACCGTCGTTGGCAATCACCTGAATGGTGCGATTGTCCGGCGTCGGAATCGCCCGATTGTTGACATACCGCACCGTCCGCAACACCTGCTGAAATTCCGCAAGTGGCGCCGGGCCGAGTAACGTCAGCACACCCGTGCTCGGATCGTACGACAAAGCGGTTACTGTCGTGCCCGTGGTGTCGGCAGTGAGCACCTCGTCGCTGTTATCGGGCCGATTCAGCAAGCGCACGCTGATGCGGTTGAGTTGCGGACTGTCGGCATCGCTCACGGTGCCGCCGGAAGCGATCCGCACACCACCGCTGGCGTAGGTAACCGTGTTGTTGATGCCCGACGACCCGCCGTTCAAATCCACCACTGGCGCTGCCGCCGCTCCCAGAAACTGCACAGTAGCGGTGGCGGTCGTGGTGTTGTAGCCATCGTTGGCCGACACCGTGATTTGCCGCGTCAATGGATTGGGGAAGGTCGCGTTGTTGACGTATTGCAGCCGACGCAACACGGTCACAAAATCGCCGACCGGCTGCGGTTGACCGCCAATCCCTTGAATGCGGATGCCGCTGCCCATCGGTATCACGGTCAAGTTCGTCCCGGCAGTACCGTTGGCATCGAGCTGAACGAATTCCTGGCTGCCGTTCTGAGCATTGGTTACAATGACGTCCAGGAAATTCAGCATCGGGCTGTCGGTATCGTTGATGAAGGCCGTGCTCGGATCCACGATATACACCGTAGCCGGGCCGGGCGTTTGCACGGTGGCGGTGAAACCTGTGCCGCTGGCCGAACCGTTGAGATCCACCACCGGCGCCGCTTGCCAGCCGGTGAACTGCACCGTGGCCGTTGCTGACGCCGTGTTGTAACCGTCGTTGACGAACACGCTGATGCTGCGCGGTGTTGTTGTCGGATAGAGCTTGTTGTTGAAATACTGCAGCCGACGCAGCACGGTGATGAAGTCGTTAATCGGTTGCGGGCTAGTGCCCTGGATGCGGATACCATTGGGGATGGCGACGACGTTGAGGCTCGTACCGCTGGTGCCGGAAGCATCGAGCTGCACGCCTTCCAGATTGCCATCCGGCCGATTGGTCAGCACGACATCGAGGAAGGCCAGGTGTGTACTGTCGGCATCTACAATAGTCGCGCCGGCAGTGTCCGCGATATAGACGCTTGTAGGGCCGGGTGTCTGGAACGTTGCCGTGTAGCCCGTTCCCGCCGCAGGGCCATTGAGATCCGCAGTTGGTGGCTGGCCGTCATCGAAAACCACCGTGGCTGTCGCCACGTTGCTGAGCGACCCACCATCATCCTGCACGCGGACCTGGACGACTCTTGCGGCCAGGTTCGGGAACGTCCGCGTATTGCGATACTGCAAGGTTCGCAACAACGTTTGATAGTTCGCCAGCGTATCCGCGCCGGAGAGCGTAATGCTGTGCCCGTTGGTACCGTAGGTAACCGTGATATTGCCGAACGTGAAGTTGCTGGTTTGGCCGTTCAGAATCAACCGCTCGTTAGCCCCGTCTTGCGGGTTGGTCAAAGTGATGGTGGCACCCGAAAGGTTCGCCGAATCCACATCGCTCACCGTCAGGCCGGTACTGTCCACGATGGCGATGGTCTGCGGCCCAGGCGGGTCAAATGTGGCCATGTAGTCGGTGCTCAACGGTGTACCGTTGAGGTAGAGTACAGGTGGATCATTGACAGGTGTTACCGTAAGTTGCGCCGTGGCGGTTGCTATGCTATAAGCGGAGGAACCGCCCGTGCTGGAGATAGTCACCACGCCGCCGTTCGCTGCATTATCGGATTGATCCCAAGCGCGGAAAGTAAATGTGCTCGTGCCGTTGAAGTCGGGATTCGGCACAAACCGCACACGTGTGTTCGCATCCGCCTTTAGGACCAAGGCCTGGCTAGCCGTCAGTGCTGGGAAATTGTTCCAGGTAGTGCCGCTGTTGGTGCTATACTGCCAGCTGCCGTTGCTATTGTCGTAGGCGGTGACGGCAATGCCGCGTGGATCGGTGTAACCAGTCGGCAGGCCATCGTCGGCATCGGTGTACTTACCAGCATCAATTAACGAGTTAACAAACGCCTGCACCGGGAAGCCCGAACCACCCCCTGAATCTTCCGCAATAGTGCCGAGCGCATACACGCCAGCGACGAGCACCGGGGCGTCATTCACAGCAGTGATTTGCAGCGCGACCCCTGGTATGGTGGTGGTATCCACGCCGCCATTGGCCGTGCCGCCATTATCTTGGAGCGTAATGGTAATCGTCGCGTTGCCGTAGGCGTTGGCGGGTGGGGTGAAACTGACAGTGGCCGTCCCCGTGCCGCTGTTGTAATTCACTGTCAGCGCGCCGGTCAACGCAGAGTTGCTCGACGTCGCCGTTACTGTTACCGTCTGCCCGCTCTCGTCAGCCGGGCCCGGAGCAATGCCGGTTACCGTAATGGTCAGCGGCGTGCTGAAATTGTCCTCCTGCAGCGGATTTGTCCAGCTCGGCGTAACAGTGGAGTAACGAGGTGGGTCATTGACCGGCGTAATCGTCAATTGGGCGGTGGCGCTGGCGCTGCTGTAAGCGCTGGTATCGGCTGGCGGCGTACCGTTGGTCGGAATGGTCACCACGCTAGCGTTCGTCACCGCATCCGATTGATCCCAAGCGCGGAAAGTAAACGTGCTCGTGCCGTTGAAGTCGGGATTCGGCACAAACCGCACACGTGAACTGGCATCTGCTTTGAGCACGATGGCCTGACCCGTGGACAGTGACGGCAGGTTTGTCCAGTTTGTGCCGCCGTTGGTGCTATATTGCCAGGTGCCGTTGCTGTTGTCGTACGCCGTGATCGCAATGCCGCGCGGGTCGGTGTAACCAGGCGGGTGGCCGTCATCCACGTCCGTGTAATTGCTCCCGCTGATGAGCCCGTTGACAAACGTTTGCACCAGGAAGCCTGGATTGCTCGCCGGGTCTTCCAGGATGGTGCCGAGACTATAGGTGCCTGGAGTCAGGAGAGGCGCATCGTTGGCGGCATTTACAGTTACTTGGATAGAAAGCACCAACGTGTCTACGCCACCGTTCGCGGTACCATCGTTGTCCTGGATGGTCACCACCAGGGTGGCTGAACCAAATGCGTTGGGTGCGGGGGTAAAGCGCAGGTTGGTGCTCTTTGGCCAGGAACCGGATAGCGTGGTATCATCGAGCGTTACATTGCTGAACAAGCTTGGAAAGCTGCTAACAACGTTGGTAACCTGCACGCTAAGTGTCAGGTTTTGCGCACTTTCGTAAATGTTACCGGGGGTGAGATTGGTCAGCGCCACCACAGTCTGGCCGGAGTCTTCCAGAACAATCACGTTGCTGGGAGCGTTGCCGGTCGGAGCGTCGTTGACTGGTTGCACGGTGATGGAAGCGGTTTGAGTCGCGGCACTGAAGGGCTTATCACCACCAGTGCCAACGGTGGTGATGTTTGCCAGGGAGCCATTCGTTGCGCCATTAGATTGATCCCAGGCCCGGAGCGTAATCGTGGCGGTGCCAAACCAGTTGGGATTCGGAACAAAACGTATTCGCGTTGCTCCGTCAGCAGCCAGCAGGCGAGCCGAGGTCTCGCTTGGGATTAGGCTCGCATTGGCCAGCAAATTCCAGGTTGCCCCATTATTCAGGGAATACTCCCACTGCCCGTTGCTGACGTCTGCTCCCACCACGGCTATGCCAGCGGCCGGGCCATCTGGGTCAGTGACCTGGCCAGCAATGAGACTCGAGACCAATGCGCCAGCATTGCTGCTGGGGTCTTCGAAAATCGTTGGCAGATTGTTTGCCCCTGACAGTATCGGGGCATCATTGACGGCGGTAACGGTGATCGCAATATTTTTGTTCGCTGTCAATGGCCCGGGCGCCCCGGTATTCCCCAGGTCATTGACCTGAATGCTTAGCGTATCATTGCCGCTGTAATTGGGATTGGGCGTGTAAACCAAACCATTGAGTGCGTTGTTGAGATTGCTCAACGTACCTTCGACTGTCATGCTGGCGCTACCGTTACTCCCCGAAATAATGCTGATGCCCGTGGTATTGCCCAACGTCAGCGTGCCATGGCTAACCGAAAGCGCCACGCGCAAATTGCCGCTGCCGGCATCAATATCGGCGATGGTGATGCCGCCAGGACCGCTAAAGGTATGCGCCCCGTCCTCAACTACCGAGATACTGCTGGGCGCAGTGATAGTTGGCGGATCGTTGACTGGTGTAACCGTAATGGTGATCGTGCCGGTCTGGCTGCTGTACGGTGAAGAGCCACCCGTTCCCCAGTAGGTGATGTCGGTTACCACGCCGTTGCCTGCACCATCGAACCGATCCCAGGCACGCATAGTCAAGGTCGCCGTCCCATAAAAATTGGGGTTCGGCACGAAGCGGATACGTGTGGTAGCGTTGGCGGACAGCACGCGCGCCTGGCTTTCCCAAGGTGTCACCGTGCTGCTGGCTAGGACGTTCCAGTTCAGGCCGCCGTCCAAAGAAAACTGCCAGATACCGTTGCTAACATCGGCGGCGATGATCGCGATTCCCGTTTCTGG
Organism: bacterium HR36; assembly: GCA_002898995.1. GTDB lineage: Bacteria > Planctomycetota > Planctomycetia > Gemmatales > HRBIN36 > HRBIN36. The sequence continues at coordinate 923 of BEIM01000177.1, read as the reverse complement.
GCCATCTACATCGCTAATCAAATCCGCAACCAAGGACTGCACCGTGTCCCCCGGATTGTTGAATTGGTCCTCGGCAGTGCTAGTCATGGTGGCGTTGCCTGATAAGTCCGGGGCGTCGTTCACGCCGACGATGGTGATCGCCACCGTCTTCGTGTCGCTCAGTGCCGTTCCTATGCCGAAGTTCCCTAGGTCATTGACGGTGAATACCAGGGTGTCGGAGCCGATGAAATTCAGGTTAGGAACGTAGCGCAGGCCATTGGCGAGTCTCGCATTGACATCGCTGAGCGGCCCCTCGAATGTCAGCGTGCTAGCCGTGCCATCGTTTGGCCCTGTAATCAGCGTCAGGCCACTCGCATTCAGCAGTTGCAGCTTCCCATTCGTCACGCTAACTGTAAAGCGAACGTTGAACGGCGGCGGAGCATAGGGCGAATCCACATCGGTGATTGCCAGTGCATTGCCATTACTGCTGCTGAAGACTAAAGGGGCATCTTCGTTCGTGGCCTGCGGACCTGGCACGACGGCCACCGGGGCATCATTCACCGCATTAATCGTGATGGTGATGTTGAATGTCGTTGTCTGGGGACCGCCACTGCCGCTATTTCCCTGATCATTGGCCACAATTTGGAGAGTGTCCGTCCCGTTGTAATTGGCGTTCGGCGTGTAGACTAAACTGGCCAACGCGTTATTGAGATTAGTCAGCGTGCCAACCAGAGTCATGGTCGGGCTATTGTTGGCACCAGCAGTAATGAAGATGTTGCTGGTGGTTCCCAGGGTTAGGACACCCTGTGATACTGTGAGGGTAACCTGGATGTTGTTGTTGCCCGCATCCACGTCGGCGACGCTGATGGTGTTGCTGCCCGTGAAGGCGAATGCTGTATCCTCATTGGTGCTCACGCTCGCCGGCGCCGTGATCGTCGGCGCAT
>BEIM01000176.1 GCA_002898995.1 bacterium HR36 | reverse complement strand
AAATTCCCCAGCTGTGCCCCAGGCATCATCGGCCAATGGGAATTATGCGTCGAAACTTTAGCGTATGGAAAACATGGATGAGCACATGACGACCCTGGGTCGTCTTCATTGCATTACCGTTGTGAGGATACCATTACAGCTATGTGCGGAAAATTGTGCGCGGGAGTTCGAAGGTTTAGAATGCCGCCAGGCGCGACAATTATCAAGATCTATCTTCGGCAACTGGCACGTGACGAGCATGGCAAGCTGCGGCATACGACCAACGAGGATTATACCGAGAAAACGCCATTGTCCACACGCAAATTGTGCGGCCAACCCTTTGAGGACTATATGTGGATACTCAGCGAGGAATGGCGTTCCTGGATACCGCAGGAGCCTAAATTGGGGCAAGAGCTTCCGGCACCTGAGAGCGTGAAGTTGCGGCTCCTCCGTTATCACTTGAATCCGCGTGTTGGTTTCACCGAAGGGCCCTGTTTCTCGCGCGCTACTGCGCATGATGGCGCGCTGGTCGGCCGGGTAGTAAAAATAAGCTCGCAATCGGTGGAATTAGAAGTGAAAGGCTGGGCGAAACTCCGACTAGGCGATGACCTGACTTTTGAGCCGCATTTGATCGGCCGGCTCATCTTTGACCGCCAGCAACAGCGTCCCAGCGATTTTACCCTGGTGGCTTTGGGCGATGTCTGTGGGCACATTCAGCATGGCGGCTACGGATATCGTCCCGGCAAACAACCTCTGGGCATCGCTTGCGAACTCATCCGCCAACCCAAACCACTCGACTTCTTACCGCCGGGAGGACCAAGTGTGGAGCCGGACTATCTCCAGCCGCGCTCAGCCCGCTGACGCCCGCTGATAATGCTTTTTTGGGGTAAAACTGGAATATCACACGCAGGGGAGAGAACATGATGAAGCCGGCAGTGGCAATACTCACGTGCGGCCTATTGCTGAGCGCTGCGACGTCGAGCGATGTGGAACTGGCGGCGCAGTCGCCAGCGCAAAATAACACCGCAGCAGCCCGTTGGCCGAAATACGAACATTTCGCCTTTTGCTGCGTGGAAGGCTACCTGGATGGCCCAAGTAAGGAAGCGATGTCGGCGGTCACGAAAGCGGCGTCGGTAGATGATGAAGGGAATCTCTATTTTGTTCCCGCACAGGGAGATGGCTGTCTGCGTGTAGCGCGTATAGATGGTACGGTTCAGACCATTGCCGGTGCGGACTATTGGCAAGGTTCGCTCCCGGCGGAAGAAGGTCCAGCGGCATTCATTCCGCATTTGCAGCGAGCTGGCGGTATTGGCAATCCGGTTTCCACGTGTGTGGCCGTCGGCTCACCGCTCAAGGATGGCCCAGATGGCCAGCCCCTCGGCTACCTCATTACCCGTGGGGGTCATGGCACAGGTTTGGATAACGCCATTTACAAAATCTGGCGCAACAAAGAGAAAGGCGGGCGTTGGTGGTTTCGCATCATCGCGGGCACGGGAACAAATCTGCCACCTACGACGGTGGGTCAATCGGTCCCCGCTAAAAATGTCCGGTTTCCACGCTTGCCCTTCGTAAACAAGCGCGAGTTGGCTAACGGCAAAACGGAAGTAGTGCTTCATTCAGAAGGCAACGTCTGGGTGTACGATGATCGCCAGGGGACGCTGACCTGTGTCCTGACTGCTTCCCAGTATATGGGCGCCGAAGTATGGAAGACGTTAAGGCAAGGCCGACCTGTTACCCAGCCGCCTCAACGAATGGGCTTTTGGCCCGACGGCAGTTTTATCCTAAATACGTATCAGGAAACCTATCCGATTGGATGCGTGCTCAAGGTAACGCCGGATGGCAAGCAAGTGGAATTGCTGGCGACGAATCCGCGGGGCAGTGTGGACAAAGCGTTCGACGGCGATGCCCTGAACCAAACTGCGTTTTTTGGAGGACCGCTATTAGCAGGGGGAGGAGCGTATCCCCAGGGTGTCGTCCTCCTGACTGCGGTGGACGATGCCCTATTGCGCCGACTCAAGGATGGTCGCGTCGCCACGCTTTGCAAGGATGGCGAATGGCGCGAGTTTCCGACAAAGAGAGCAGCTGGTGGCGGCGAATTAACCTGGCAAGAGTGCCCGGCTGATAAGGCTCCTGCCTGGGGACGCGGCTGGGTGATGGCGCCTGGGGGCTATTTTTACCAACTGTACTCTATGGGAGGCGGCGATGCCTGGGTCTGGCGCGTCGGTCCCATCGACTGGAACAAACCTACTTTGCAGAAACTTCCTTGACTGACACAGCGACGCCAAGCACGGCTGTGTCCATGCACAGTGGTCGGTGGCGCTCGTAATTAGCATGACCACAAAAACATCTAACATTGCACCGATATTCGAATCCGATGACGCGGAGGGCTGAACCATGCCTGGTCGATTCTGGTTGAGTGGCCTGATAGTCATAGCGGTCAGCGGTTGTGCGGGACACGCAGCACCCGAGCAAATGAAGGTCCGGGTTACTGACCCGGTGGAAGTAGCCCCGAAAGTAAGCGGCACACGAGCGCAAACTTGGGCCTCCGCGGCCTGGTCGGAAACCGCCCGCGCCTGGCTAGTCGCCTGGCGTGAGGGGTGTCTCAACGAGGATGGCACAGAAATCTGGTGTGCAAGAATTGCTGCGGATGGGACGTCACTCGACCCAGCAGGAATCCGCATCGCCACCGGAAAAGGCTTGCGCAGTGAGCCCAAAGTAGCCTCTGACGGCCAGGATTGGCTCGTTGTGTGGGCCGACGCCTGCAACGGTAAAGACTGGGATGTGTATGCTTGCTTGGTCGCTCAGGATGGTCAGATTCGCGGCAAGCCTTTTGTGCTGGCTGGAGGCGAACATAATCAATGCCAACCTTCCGTTGCGTTTGCTAGCGGGAGTTATCACGTAGTTTGGGCTGCATTTAGCGGCTCTGGTTTGCCAAACACACCCGGTACCGGGTACAGCTTGTTCGCCACGCGCCTGTCCCGTGAGGGCAAACCGCTGACTGCCCAACCCGTCGAGCTGACCAGCAACCGCTATTACCAGGCAAGTCATCCCTGTATCGCAGCGAGCGGAGATACGGTAGTCGTGGTTTTCATGGAAACTACCTTTATCAAATGGGGCAAGAACTTCCTGAATTTTCTGGTGCTTGACGGGCAAAGCGGCCAACGGAAAGCCGGTCCCTTGCCACCTAGCAAAGGCAACAATAATCGTTCGCTCGGTAATAAGGTCACAGCCCGCTGGTCGCCCGTGGCTGGTAGCGGAGGAAAGTTTTTAACGCTGGTTCGAGACGTCGAAAGCTTCGGCGGAAGGAATCCTTATGCGGCAACACTGTGGGCCATTGCACCCACCGGCTCACTGAGCAAAACATCAGTGGAAATAGATGGCCTAATGAGCAAAACAGCCTATTACGCCCCTGCGCATGTTGCCCTGGCTAGCGATGAGGAACATTTTCTTCTGGTCATGGAAAGCCTCCGTCCCGCCGATGCTCGCAAGACCAGCTTAACCGATCGCAGTCAGATGGGCATAGTCGGTTGGCTCCTCGCCGCAGGCGACACCCCACGGCTCGTTCACGGCAACAGCAAAGGAGGATTCCCTATCGCCATTGAAGCTGGCAAAGATATCATCTTGCCCGCCGTTTGCGCTGGACCTCGCAGCACTTTCCTGGTGGTTGCCAGCGAGTTGCGTGGCCTAGATGACATCAAACTCACCGCCCGCCTGGTGAAGGTCACCCGCTAGCCCGACTATAGCCAGCACTCATATGTCCAGGCGGGCATAGGAAGCCAAGATGTTCAACGCCTTCTGCTGGTGCTCTGATTATCTAACTCTCTTCAGGCTCCGCACCACTGACTTATCCCCACTTTTCCCTGCGGGTGGAACAACTTGGGGATGTCTTCCAAGTGGTTCTTCGCTAACGAGTTATGTAATTTTCGACTTTGAGAAGTTCCCTGATACAAGGAAGGCGCACTGTGACAGCCACCGACGTCCTGACTTGGCTTAGCGTTGCCTTGCCTACACGTTTACGAACTGCAACTCCATACCAGCGAATAACAACGCCACGAGCAAGGGCTCGACATGTGGACGTGCACTGATGGCAGCTTCCTACTCTCGCCGACCTCTTGGCCGGGGCCTTTTGGGTCGGTCACGTGAATTTGGCGGTACTGGGCACACTGTTAGCCGGACCACATCAAGGCCTGGCTAAGCACGCCATCAAATGTGCGTGGCGGTTTATCGCAAATACGGGTGTGCGACGAAGACCCACGCGCAACGAGCTCCGACTCTCTGCTCGCGAGAAACCCTAAAAACCTCGCACTTCGGGCGTATGGGAGACACTGCACCCGGACGGAGGGATGAAGTTTGATCGGGAACGGTAAGGAGCAGGTACATCTGCACATTTGCACATTTCCAGCAGGTCTGGTCTGCATAAGAGAAGTAGGGATGCCCGCGACGACTGTTACCTTTTTCCCTCCTGGGGAACAATACTTTATGAAGTCCGATTTGCTTAAAGCTCTGTCAACTCGCTTTGTTGCCGAACGCCATACCCTGATGGGGTTCATCTATACCATGGTCCGCGATCTAGCTGCGAGCGAGGACATCTTTCAGGAAGTCTGGATTCGGTTGCAGGAAGCCATAGAGCGGGGACAGGCGATTGACGACCCAGCCCGCTGGTGTCGTGCGGTGGCAAAAAATCTGATCCTCCATTACTGGCGCGAAAAACGCGTGAGCAAGATCGTGGCCGACACTGAACTGCTCCACCTGGTCGAGCAGGCCCTCAACGAGCAACCCGAGGATTGGAGCGATCAGCGACAGGCGCTGCTGGAATGCATTGACCAGCTGCCGGATCGATCGCGGCAGCTCTTGCGGATGAAGTACGACGAGGGGCTGTCGTTCGCGACGATGGCCGAGCGTCTGGGTCGCTCGGTCGGCGGTCTGAAGATGGCCTTGTGTCGGGTGCGCCTGGCGTTGCAAGAGTGTGTGAATCGCAAACTACGCTCCGCGGAGTGAAGTCATGAGCCGGCTAGATGAGCTGCTCCTTCTCTGGGAAGATCGGAGTATCACCGAGCAGGAACTGATGGAACTGAAACAACTTCTCGCCAGCCCGGCGGGCCGTGCTCAGGCTGCCGCCAGTTTGTTGCTGACGGGTGTACTTTTGGAATGGGCGAGAGCGCAAGGGGCTGCCGGATCAGTGATGGCGGGACCGGAACGGGCGGAAACAGCGTCGGTAAGCCTGCCCAGCCCTTTCTCCCGCGCCGCCCTGCCATCGAAGAGACGCCGCATCGCTTATCTGACGGGCCTGGCAGCGGTGTTGCTGGTGGCGTTGGGCGGCATCTTGTGGTACCATTCCCAGCTGGCAGAACCTGATCCCGGCTGGGGCCACATTGTGCAGGTCCAGGGCGAGGCGTTCGTGGTCAGCAAGGAGCAAAGGCTGCCAGCGCATGCAGGGCAGAAGTTGGTCCGCGGCCAAGGCGTAGCCACGCAGGGTGCCGACAGCGAAGCCGTGATCCACATTGCAGACGCTATCCGGATAAACCTGGGAGGCGGCACAACCCTGGTCACTGCCACCGAGGCGGATGAAGCCAACGGCAGACCGACCATAATCCTGGAGCAGGGGGAATTGGCAATCGAAGTTAGCCAGATCATAAGACGAAAAAAGTTTGCCGTGCAGACCCCCCTGGGTGTTGTGGTTGCCGAAGCGGATCAGACCGCCCTGCACGTTTCCGAGGCATTGGGAGTCGTGGTAGTGCTGGGCGAGGCGTCGTTCACTCACGCTGCCACAGGCAAAACGCTCCGGCTGAAGGGCGGAGAGTACGTCGCGGTTGCAGGCGATGAAGTCTACGCCGCTCGGTTCTTCGCGGGTGACGCCAAGGTGTGGAGCACGTTCCCGCCTGGGTTCACCGACGCCGTTTCGGTCGCCTTCTCCCCGGATGGCAACTTGCTTGCGGCCGCGACGCACGTACGCGGCGGCCCCGGGGTCCGGCTCGGCCCTCCCGATTGCGCCGTGCCCCTAGAACTATCGGGAGATCGGTGTGTCGCCATCTCGCCGGACAGCCAGCTACTAGCCGCGGGCGAATGGGGCAAGGTGCTACTTTACGAGACAGCTACCGGCAAACTGCTCCGGGTGCTGGAAACGAGAGGCCAACGGCGGGTTAGCTGCCTGGCGTTTTCCCCTGATGGCCAAGCGTTAGCCGTGGGCAAGGGCACTCGCGAGCTGGGCGGCGAACTCGAAATGTGGGACGTGAAGACGGGTGGGTTAGCCTGGACGGTGCACGCGCATGTATCCGGCGTCACTTCCCTGGCCTTCACTCCTGATGGCAAGCTGCTGGCCTCGGGGAGCTGGGACAAGTCCGTGGCCATTTGGGACATGGAAACAAGGACGGAAAAGACAAGGATCCTGATGGTCCCCGCCCTAGTAGTTCGCTCCCTGGTTTTCGCACCCGATGGTCAGACGCTGGCCATTGCCACTGGCCCAGTCGATCCGCGCATCCGCCAGCCGGGAGACATTCGCTTGTGGGACGTGGCGAGCCAAGCGATCCACACCACTCTCCGGGGGCACCAACGCGCCGTGACTTCGCTGGCCTATAGCACCGACGGTCAGACGTTAGTCAGTGGCAGCGCCGATGCCACAGTGCGTTTCTGGGACCTGAGTAGTGGACGGGAATACGGCATGCTCAGGGGGCACCGAGCAGCGATCGGTTTCGAGGGCCTGGCAGTGGCCCTGTCACCCGACGGTGTTTGGCTGGCGACCGCCAGTTTTGACCGAACGGTCAAGCTGTGGAAAGTGGCTGGAGGAAGAAAGATCCGCCCGCCAGGACGTGAGCTTTTCTCTGCCTCAGCCGGTGGCTGCCGGCCGGCCACCTCAGAGGCAGGAAACAGTTATTCCGTTGTTTCTGCGGAACTGGATCGGGAAAAAACGTGTTACCTCTCTGCCTGCTGTGGAACAGAATAAACGAATTGGTCTTTCGCTCCTCCACCCACCTGCCAATCACCCTGCCTGACGAAGGGATTTCCCATGCTTCGCTGGTCTCTGTTGCTGATAGCCCCTGCTATGCTGGGGCTGCCAGTGCTAGGGCGTGCCCAGACGGTTGATGTCGCTTCAGTGCCGACCGAGCCGCTGTTTAGCCGCCATATCGTGCCGCTGTTTAGCCGGCTTGGGTGCAATGCTGGGGCCTGTCATGGTGCGGTCCAGGGAAAGGGGGGCTTCCGGCTCAGCCTATTTGGCGCCGACCCGCAGGCCGATCATGAACGGCTGGTGCGCGAGTTCGGCGGCCGTCTGCTAAACATTCTCGAGC
>BEIM01000175.1 GCA_002898995.1 bacterium HR36 | reverse complement strand
GCTAAATTACTAGCCTCGGGCAGAGCGCCAGTGGCTGGCAGCGAAACTTGCACGTCCACCGTTACAGGTTCTATGCGAGGATCGCGCACCCCCAAGATATGCGCAAGGCGTTTGCGATTGGGTTCAATAGAACGCTGGTAGGCCTCGTGTGAACTGAAATCGCGGTGCCAGTATTGCCGTCGCTTAGCCACCGACTCGGCCGTCTTGCGGTCGAGGAACTTGTGCAAACCATCGAGCATGACTTTTGCTAGATCCCCTTTCTCCTCGATTGGCCTAGTGTGAGCGAGTCGATCAGGTGCCGGTTCCTGGTAGGCGTTGGTAACGACGGTAGGGCTAAGCAGTGCTTGCGTAGCCGCGGTAGTGAGGAAAGCCAGCACTAGCATCATTTGGCGTGCCACGGTTCCACTCCGAATTTTGACCCGAATTTCGTAAGCTGACTGCGGAAAGAATGTTCACCTCTTGCTAACCAGACGCTCAAAAGATAAGATACAAAAAAACGGAAAGAGGGCAACAGCATGCGACCATGCATGGCGGGAATTGTGGCATTTGTGATGACGGCGAGCCCTATCTGGTGCCAAGAGGCTTGGAACGTTGTCGAAGGACCGGACAAGAGTTTTCGCGTTCGAGGTCCAGGCAAGCCCACTTTAGAAAAACAGTCTCTGCGGGTGGCTGGCATGGAAATCACTGTATACAGTTATCTGTTCGTGCAAGTTCCCTATGCGTTCATTCTCGGCTATGGAGATTACCCCGCCGACTATATTGCCAAGCGGAAAGTTGAGGAGTTGCTCAATTTGGATCGCGATCGCTTTCTCAAAAACACGGGGACTAAATTAGTGGCAGACAAGAATACAGTTTACCAAGGGAAGCCGGCCCTAGAGTTTGTGGCGCACAGCGACGACAAGAAAAGCGTATTTCAGGCGAGATTGGTTTTGGTGGGGCAGCGGCTTTATGTACTGGCGGTCAGTTTTCCGGTTGATGCCGATACTAAGCCGGTCAATCGCTTCCTTGATTCGCTAGAACTTCTCGATGCCAAGAAATAATTCGGCTGGTAAACTTGCGACAGTGCATGGTGCATACAGACTCGGCAAACGAAAAGAGCGCACAAGTGTTTCAACTAGGGAGAGAAGTGGGCTAATAGCTGGCGATAGAAGTCGTCGTAGGCTTGAAGGCACGTATCAAAATCAAACGCTTCAGCGGCATAATGTCGTGCGTTGTCTGCAAGATAACTAAGGGATTCAGAGTTTTCAAGAATAGTCCAGGTAGCTCGAGCCCAGGCGACTGGATCGTGCTGCGGTACGAGGTACCCAGAGGGAGCAGCAGGACCGAGGATTTCAGCCAAGATGGGATTTTGCGACACGACAACGCATTTGCCGAGTGCCAGTGCACAAAGGACCAGAAACCACGTATAATTGCGCTCCCCGCTAAGCCAAACTAAATCGGCTAATGCAATCCAGAGGATCATGTCGTCCGGCGCACCCACGAAGGTGATATGAGGACTTAGTCGAAGATGGCCAGCTAACTGAGTCCACTGTTCTTGCTGGCGTTCAGGAGCTAGGACTGCTAAGTGCAAGCTAGGGTCAGCATGGCGCAAAATATCCAGAGCCCAGAGCAGGTTTTTTACGTCACTGTGCTGGCGTGACGAAGGAATGGCAACAATGAGCTTGGCAGAGCTGGGCAAATGCCAGGAGGAGCGCACACTCGCTAATTCCTGTGGCTGGATAGGGGGGACACGAATTCCCAGAGGTAGGAGCACGATCTTATGAACGGGGAGACGGTGCGTTTGAAGCTGGTTGGCGACAAGGCGAAAAGGTGTGCAGAGGCCAATGTCGCGCGCGTGGAGGTGACGAAGCATCACACCTAAGCAGAGGGAAGGTGCGACAGGGTCCAGATAAAGAGCGGAATAAAGTGCCTGCTTCGTTGGTGCCGGATACATCCGAGTCCAAAGGTGAGAGGGCATGTCGCAGCTTTGTATAAGCACCGGCTCTTTGTGATCCCGGCAGAGATGGCGCCAGGAAGAAAGTCGGGGACATCCGAAAACTAAGGGCTTGAGCGGCGCTAGTGAGATCCCTCGGCGCCAAATATGATGACGTGCGGGGCCATCGCGTCGCGCCGCGATAGTAACCGACCAACCACGCGCTGCTAGTCCGTCAGCCAGCTGGCTCAACCATAATAGCGGGCCGTGCCAATCCAAGCGATCCGCAACACAGACCAGGGCGGGCACCTCGATGCTCCGGCTAAGTACGCATGGGGGTGGCTGAGGGATCTACTTCCGTTTCGCGCAGGAACTCTGCCGCCTGTTCGGGGGGAACGGGATTTATATAGAAGCCCGTGCCCCATTCAAACCCCGCAACCCGTGTGAGGCGGGGAATAATTTCCATGTGCCAGTGATAGTGGGGCAAGGATTGTGTATCAAACGGGGCCGTGTGAATGATATAGTTATAGGGCGGGTTATCCAGCGCCGTTTCCAGCTTCAACAAAACAGTTTTCAGGACCGTGCCCAGCTCATCAATTTCCATCTTTTGGATGTTTTCGTAGTGGCTGTTGTGCAATTTAGGAACGATCCAGGTCTCGAAAGGGAACCGGCTTGCAAACGGACAGAAAGCCACAAAGTTAGGCATATCCAAGATGATGCGTTTTTCGGTGGTTAGCTCTTGATAGATCGTGTCGCAATAAATGCAGCGGCCGCGATAGTTGAAAAAGTCCGCGGCACCTTGCATTTCCTCGGACACGTTAATAGGGACGATAGGGGTAACGATGAGCTGGGAGTGAGTGTGTTCGAGCGAAGCGCCGGCAAGAGCGCCGACGTTCTTGAAGACCATGCCGTAAACCAAGCGGGGATCTTTTTTGAGGTCGACCAGGCGGTCACGATAGGCCCAGAGTACCTCGCGAATATTGTCCTCGGTAAGCGAAGTCATGGAGACCTCGTGGAAGGGACATTCGATGATCACTTCGTGGGCGCCGATGCCATTCATCTTGTCATAAATGCCTTCGCCGCGCTTGTTAAGGTTTCCCTCCACTTGCAAGGCGGGGAACTTATTGGGGACAACACGGACGCGCCAGCCGGGTTTATTGGGCTGCGATTGTCGATCGCGATAGGCGAGGATTTCATTAGGGGTCTTGTCTTCCTGGCCTTCGCAGAAGGGACAAAGGCTACCGGTGGGTATGGTACGAGGCTCGAGTCTAGGCATGATAGTGCGCTTGGCGCGTTCGGTGGCGATAATTACCCAGCGACCCACGATCGGGTCTTTGCGGAGTTCAGGCATCGGCAGACTCCTGAGCGTAAATTGCGGGATATGCAGGGCAGGGTTGGCCATGCTTCCGTTCGGTTGCAAGTAAAAATCCGGCTAACTTAGACGTCCCAGTTAATGCGTTCAAAATCGGGGCTGGGGCGTTGTAATTGTATTGTGGAATCCCGTGGAGCGCGGTCGCGGCTTTGATTCCCTTCCATGAGTTCCACATAAAAAGCTACTGGCTGATCTATGGCAACGCCCAACGTATCGAAAGGAATCGCTAACTCGGCAATTTGGTTCTGGGCGTATTGTATTCCGCTGGCTGCGACTTCTTGACCGTTGCGCAGCAGGCGAATCTTCGGGTTGGCGGAACCGGGCTGAAGCACTTCTAATTCGTAGCCTTCGGGCTCGGCAAAGCGAATGCGCAAACGGTCATAGGCTGGTAGGACTTGGGCGGACGGTGCGTCGAAATCAATTCGCAAAAAAAGCACGTTCGGGGTGAAACCGAAGTACATTTCGGTTATCGGGCCGGAGGTCATCATGACCATGGTGCCGCGCTCCTGGTGAATGCTGTACTGCCCGGCGCCGATCCATTCCAAGGGCCTGCGTCGGCCGTCAATCCGCACCTCGACAAAGGAAGTAGGTTGTGTGTGAATTGGACGGACGGCGCGGCGACGAATCCGCTGGGCTAGTTGTGGAGGAGGCGGCACACCCAAGAGGATATACACGTTCTGCAGGTGCTTGCGAAATAAATAGTCGAACACCGTATCCTGGGGAGTGCTATGATGCGGGCCGTACCACCAGAACCAATCGCTCCCTTCGGCGATGTAAATCTCTCGCCAGGCCCGGTTGACGGTGTCGGCAGGGAGCTGGCTCTCTTGCTGGTGTTGCCGTAAGAATTCGCGGGTCTGGTGGAGCAGGTCCCAGGCGAGGTTGTCTTCATCATGGCCTATCCAGATGTCGAAGTTGGCGTTGATCCAACTGCCAGCCACCAAACGCGGCAAGGTGTTGCGAGGCGGGTGGCGCTGCAAAAAATCGCTGATGCATACCGGCTCGACACCTGGCGTGCTGGTGCATAACCGATAAAGCGCTCGCAGAAAGGGGACGCCTCCTTTAGGGTAATGTTCCCAGCAGTTTTCGCCATCGAGGATTACTGGCACCAAAGCGGTACGCGAATCGGCAATGGCTCGGCCAATGGCTTGCAACTTGGCGAGAAAATCCTGAGCGGCTTCCTCGCCATCACTGCGTTGGTAATGGAAACCGATGAGGTCACTCAGGGCGTGGTCACGGAAGACGACGGCCAATTTCGCTTGCCCCTCCTGCACCCAGTAAGGCTGGTAGAGTTGCTCCGGATTACGTACAAATCCGCGGGAGTCGCGGCCGACCAAGCCGTGCGTCGAGACACTGAGGATGCCCTCGTCGGTGGCGATCCATCTGATACCGTGACTTGCCAGCAAAGGTATCATGCTTTGGCACACAGAACCCTCTGCTGGCCACATGCCACTAGGTTTTGCACAGAACACGCTCGTGTGATATTCCACCGCTCGGCGTACATGCCATTGCGCATCGTCGGGGTAGGGCGTGAGGAAATGAGGTAACCGCACCTCGGGCATGGTTTCGCGGGCCAGTCGCTTATCCAGCAGCAAGGGTAGGATGGGATGGTAGTAGGGCGTCGTGCTTAGCTCGACCTGTCCTGTTTCGACGAGTTGACGGTACAGCGGCAGAATCTGAGTAAGGATCTGGCGATGGCGGCTGATCACCAACATTTTGTCCGCTTCCGAGAAAAAGCGCCCTTTGCGTAACAATTCCTTCAATTCGCTGTCCCGTTCGAAAACCAAGGGATGAATCCAGGTGAGATTGAACCAAACTTGCAGGTCGCGGAGGTCAGACTCCTGAAATCGGCGCAGCACTTGTTCGGCAGGAAGTTTGCCGAAAGCACGGCGGGTGTACAGTTCCCGATAGCGCGGGTAGGGCAGAATCATCTGCTGCGGATTAGCATGGAAGAAGTTATTGAGCAGGAAAAGGGCCTGTTCCTCATTGAGATCGCCAGCAGGGATTTGCGTAATCTCCAGGAAACGATCGGTGCGGTTCTCTTCAACATAGCGGCGAATCTGTTCTACCAGGCAGGGAACAAAGTTGATCGTACAGCGCATTTCGGGAAACTCTTGCAAATGCAAGGCCATACCGTAATAACTCTTCACCCCGTGCAGGCGAACCCAAGGCATGAGGTTTTCGCCGGCGAGATCGTCGGGATACCAGGGCTGATGCATGTGCCAGACAAAGGCGACTGCCACTTGGGCCATATCGCTATTTTCCGCTGTAGCAGCTCACTGCGGTACTGGGTAAGGCACGGCGGGCTAATGCCCACTGCTTTCGCAGTTCCGCCCACCGCTCTCGTCATTGTTCCCCGCGAGCAGGCGGCGATAGGCGGCCTCGTACTCGGCAGCACTGCGATCCCAGGAGAAATCCTGCATCATGCCCGTGCGCTGCAATTGCCGCCAGATATCCGGGTGATCACGGAAAGTCCAGATGGCGCGGCGTAGCGCTTCTAAAAGGGCATGGGCAGTGTATTCTTCGAAGCAGAAGCCGTTAGCGGTACCGGCGGCCAAGGTTTCCGGCGTGCAGTCAGTTATCGTATCGGCCAGACCGCCCACCCGGCGCACCACCGGCACTGTACCATACCGTAAGGAGTACAATTGATTCAACCCCGATGGTTCAAAGCGACTCGGCATGAGGAAAATGTCGCCGGCCGCTTCCAACAGATGAGCGAGGGGCTCGTTGAATTCCAGGGCCGCACGCAACTTCTGGGGGTGGCGGTTCTGCATCTGCCGCAGGAACTGGTGATAATGGGGCTCGCCCAAACCGAGGATGACCCATTGCAAGTCCCAGCGCAGAATTTCGTCGGCGGCTTGTTGGATCAGGTCGAGCCCCTTTTGCTCCACCAGCCGTGACACCATCACTACTAACGGAGTGCGTTCGCGGCAGGGCCAATTCCAGCGTTGATGCAATACCCTACGGCATTCGGCCTTGCCAGCGGTCACCGTCGCGACGTCATAATGGCACGGGAGATACGGATCATGGCGCGGATCCCAAACGCTGTAATCCACGCCATTAAGAATACCCACCAATTTGCCGCGATGTTCGCGCAGCACCCCTTCCAGCCCGCAGCCATATTCCGGTGTTTGGATTTCTAAAGCGTAACGCCGGCTAACGGTGGTGAGCAGGTCGGCGAAGACGATGCCCGCTTTCAGAAAGCTGATTTTGCCGTAAAACTCGAGTTCGCGCCAGTTGAACAGCGACCAGTCCAGGCCCGTCAGCGGCATGTCCCAATGCCAGAACAAACCCTTATAGGCGAGATTGTGAATGGTCAACAGCGTCTTGGGGGGCTTACTTGACCAGCGTGGTGCATAAATCTTTTTCACATAGACTGGGATTAGCCCCGTTTGCCAATCGTTGAGGTGCAGGATGTCGGGCCAAAAATCGAAGCCGCTCAGCCCTTCCAAGACCGCACGGCAAAAGAAAATAAAGCGACTCGAGTTGTCAGCGTAATCGGCCATTTTCCCTTGCGGTAACCTATATTGATACAACCCGGCACCACTGGCGGGATCGTCCCGCTCATAAAACTCCGCGTGTTCAAGGAAATAGACGGGGATGTCCGTACCGGGAAGTGTGCCGCGAAGCCAGCGTCCTGGCTGCCAGCGCTGCCCCAGGGGGACTTGTATGCTATTGTCGGTCGTTTGCAGGTCGAACCCGCCTTGCCGCACGCAGCGATACAAAGGCATCGCCAGCGCGACGCGATGGCCTCGCCGCGCTACCGCCCGCGGCAAGGCCGCCAGTACATCCGCCAAGCCTCCCGTCTTGGCGAAGGGGGCAATTTCTGGACTGATGTATAGGATGTTCACTGGCAATCATCGGCTTGCGCCAGCCACCGAAGCGCCGCTTCTTCCGGCTGGCTGTGTAGCTTAGCTTAGGTTTCTTTCGTGGCCAGCAGGGGAGCAATAATAGGCAGCATTATAATCAGACGAGTAGCGCCTTCGCTGAACCAGGACAGATCAAGTGTATATTGGAGG
>BEIM01000174.1 GCA_002898995.1 bacterium HR36 | reverse complement strand
ACGAACCTGTTCCAAGAAGCCGAGCACCAGGGGCTGGCGATAATCGCGGTAAGTCCAGGGCCAAGGCTGGAAGCGTTTGTCGGCGTAATAAAGAGTGACCTCAGCAAAGATGCCCTCCCGCAGGTAAATCCGATGGGCATGATTTTTGGTGCTGGCCAGAACAAGTTTGCCCGCATCGAGATAACCTGGGTCGAGATTGAGGGGACGCGGTTCAGGAAAGCGATGTGTCTGAGCCAGTTCCTGTTCGAGCGAGTTGGTAAACAGCTTGATTTCCGGCAAGCAGTCGGGAGCGATAAGGCGCCGGAAGGCCAGGAGTTGTTTGCGTAAGTCGGGACCCATGGTGGCAGTGTAGTACTCGGTATGGCCAAAGGGGAATATCGGCGAAGCGAATGCGATAGGGCCGAAACGCTCCTGCAGACGCTGTCGGCCCCACTCGAGAGCCTGATCATGGCGGCTAAACACGGCCACGATTAGAACAACCGGCGGATGGGGTTTCGGGTGGGCCATAAAAGCATGAGCCGGTACATGCGGTGTGGGGAAACGCCGATCGCAAGCGATCAGCGACGGCGATACGGTCGGAGGACCTGTTCCAGCCAGCGCATCGTTTCATCAGACAGGAGCACTGGCGGAGGCTTGGCATAGTCGAGCTGTTGGGCGAACGAACGGTCATAAGTGCGGTCAAAAATCTCTTGCATGTCCACAAGAAGGTCGCTGTCATCGGGAAGCAAGGGAATGCGCACTTTCGGCAGCCGGCGGTCTATGGTAAAAGCATAAACCTCGTAACAGTCAGGCCGGCGGGCACGCGCCACGACGATAAGGTAATCAAAAGCAGGGAGATTGCTGTGGTCCAGAGGCAGAGGAGACTGCCCTTGGCGAAGCAGATCAATTTCCACGAGATTGATGCCATGCCTCAGGGCAGCCTCGCGGGCTCGGAGATACTGTTCGCGGCCAGTGGATAAGGTCCGCACTCCGATACCCAGAAGCTCGATGCGAGTAACAGGGCGATTATGACGGTTGCGGATCTCCAAGAACTTCTCGTGGTGCTCCTCATGAACCACGGAGGTAAACAGAGTCAAAGTGTGCGTGTAGGAGTATTCCGCTAAGCGAAGCGAATATTCGGAACGTGCCTTGCGGCGGATATGGTCGGCCAGATGAGTGAGAAAATCTTGCTGAAATTGCGGCCAAAGTCGAGCATCTTCCAGGTAGGGGTCCATTCCGGGGAATGGGCTGGGCATGGAGCACCTCCGGTTGCACTGCGACCCAATACCAGAGCGTCCAGGGGTGGCCTCGCTTGATCTTACGCAACAACTGGCCAGTTGTGGGCTGGCTTATGGCGGGAAAAAGCCATACCTTATGCTCTTGCCTGCCAGGGGTGGGCAAAAGGTGGGTCTAGGAGCAGAAGTGCGGGCATGCAGACGAATTCAGAAAATCGGCCATCATAACAACCACGGAGAGCAATGCAGCAATGAGCCAATCTCCATTGCGCTTGCTGATAATCGGCGCCCATCCCGATGATTGCGAGTATCATGCGGGAGGATTGGCGACATACTATCGGCGGTTCGGCCACGTGGTGAAAATGGTCAGCGTCACTAACGGTCAGGCAGGCCATCACGAGCACCCTGGGCCAATGCTAGCAGCGCGACGCAGTCGGGAATTTGCCGCCGCCTGCGCCATTATCGGTGCCGAATACGAGATCGGCTCTCAGCCGGATGGACACCTGCTGCCGACATTAGAGAACCGCTTGTGGATGATTCGGCTGATTCGGCAGTTTCGTCCCGACCTGGTGCTGACGCATCGGCCCAACGATTACCATCCCGATCACCGCTACACGAGTCAATTAGTGCAGGACGCCGCCTATTTGGTGACCGTGCCAGCGATTGCGCCCGAGGTACCACACCTGCCGCGGAACCCCGTCATTTGTTACCTGCCTGATGAATTTCAAAAACCGTATCCATTTCGAGCGGAAGTGGCGATTGATGTTGGGCCGGTCGTAGAAACGATTCTGGACATGCTGCATTGCCACGTGTCGCAGTTTTACGAATGGTTGCCGTATAACACTGGCCGATTGGCTGAGGTGCCGAACCACGCTGGTGCTCGACGTCAGTGGCTGGCCACGCAAATTCTGCCGAGATTGCAAGGGCAGGCACAACGGTTTCGAGAACTGCTTATCTGCGCTTACGGTCCCACTCACGGGGTGCGTGTAGAGTATGCAGAAGTGTTTGAGCCGTGCGAATATGGCGCTCCTCTGGACGCTGCCGCGAAACAAAAGCTTTTCGGTTTCATCTGGGAATCGTCGAAAAGCTGTAGTGGGGAAAAAGCTTTGACTTCTCCGGAGTGATAATAAAGGGAGGAAGCATGCAGGCTGCTGAGATGCCGTCTCCTGCGGAGCCTACGCCGCCTGAAGGGAAGCCGACTGCGGGCCTGCGCGGGAACTGGTGGTCGGAACTGACAAGCTATCATTGGTTTGTGCTGGTGGTAGCGGCACTGGGCTGGTTGTTCGACACGATGGACCAGCAATTGTTTGTGCTAGTACGCCAGCCCGCCTTAGTGGAATTGCTTGGCCATGCCGATAATCCGCAGCATCCCGAGGTGACGCGATATGGCGGCTATGCCACGAGTATCTTCATCGTGGGCTGGGCAACGGGCGGTTTGGTATTCGGGATGTTTGGCGACCGCTGGGGGCGCGCGCGAACTATGATGCTGACGATTCTGATGTACTCGTTGTTCACGGGACTGTCAGCACTGTCTGTGGGGTGGTGGGACTTTGCCATCTATCGGTTTTTGACGGGGATGGGGGTAGGCGGCGAGTTTGCCGCAGGGGTAGCCCTGGTGGCTGAGGTGATGCCAGCACGCGCCCGCCCGTTTGCCCTGGGGCTGTTGCAAGCCCTATCGGCAGTGGGCAATATGACTGCAGCGCTCATCTACTGGGCGATATTCGGGCTGGCGCCAGAAGAGGGCGTGGCTGGATTAACGGCCTGGCGGTTGGTCTTCCTGGTCGGCATTCTGCCAGCACTACTCGTCGTAGTCATTCGCCGACGGTTACGCGAACCCGAAAGTTGGGTGCGTGCCCGCGAAGTGATTCTGCGTGGTGGCTCCACAGATGCAGCCGCCAAGCAACTCGGCGACCTCCGCGAAATGTTCCGCGATCCACGCTGGCGCTACCACACCTTTATCGGGGTGGCTCTGGCTTTTTGCGGCGTCGTCGGGCTATGGGGCATCGGTTTCTGGACCCCCGAGTTGGTGCGCTCTTTCGTACCTAAACAACAACAAAGCCAGTACGTGTTCCTGACCTCTTTCTTGCAGAACCTCGGAGCGTTTTTCGGCATCTACCTGTTTAGCCTGCTCACCAACTGGACCAACCGCCGCGTCGCCTTCGCAATTGCCTACCTGATTGCTTGGGTGGCCACCGTGATGGTCTTCGGCTTCATGACCGAGAAGACCGAGATTTTCTGGATGATTCCCCTGCTGGGTTTCAGCACGCTGATGGTGTTCGGCGGCTATGCCATTTACTTTCCCGAACTCTACCCGACGCGACTCCGTTCCACAGGCACAGGCTTCTGCTACAACGTGGCGCGGTACATAGCGGCACTGGGCCCGATGGGTTTGGGATTGATCACCGGGCTGTACGCTGCTCCCGAAGGCTCTCCGCGAGCTGGACAGGGCCTTTCGGAGTTGACCTGGCTCAGTAGTCTGGGCAGCTTCGATACCCCGTTGCGCTATGCCGCTTTGACCCTTTCGCTTATCTACCTCGTGCCACTATTCTTATTGCCGTTCGCTCCCGAAACTAAAGGAAAACCGTTGCCCGAGTAAATGCTCCTTGTTAGCGGCGGAAATTCCAGTGGTCCTGGCGGTACCTTTCGCTAGCCCACCGTTCGGCCTGGGCCAGTTCCTCGGGCGACCAGTTGACCGGTTCCACATCCCAACCAAGCTCCGCAAGCCAGAGCTGTGCCCAAGCGGTCACATCGCACAACCCACGGGGCAGTAGGATGGAGCCATGTTGCAACAGTGCCCCACGGCGCAATCGTTGAGCGCTGCCGACGATCTTCCGCCCGTGCCGAACCACATCGCCAGGGGCGGGTCGGTCAAAGCACAGGAACTCTCGCGCCCTTGCTCCCTGCCCGGGCCCATCTGGTGCAACACGGTCGCTGGCCGTCGTAGGACTTCCCACCAGCGATGCCTCAGGTTCCTCCCATCGCTTTAACGATGCCGACTTGGGATACTCATCGATCAAGAGCGGTGCGCGTGCCACCACCGTAACTTGCGGGCCGGACTGGCAATGCCCTGCACGCGGCAGCACATGAGCATCAATACCGAAACGACGTAAGACGCCGCACAACGCCTGGTGAATTTCGTCATGCCAACAACTTGCAGGTCGGCCCGCGACTAACCGCGCTGGTAAGGCCAAGGCATAAGTCCAATCGGTGAGGTATGGGCTGTGGGGCAAAGGATCCGCAGGCGTTAGCCCGCCGAGCGGCATGGGCCATTGGCTACCATGGACGATCGCCCCGCCTCCAGTCATCCGCCGCACCACGGGCAAATGCGACAATTCCGGCCAGGCTTCCCTCTCCGCTGCGGACTGGAAATACCCCAAACTCAACGTCGGCCTATCCCAGAAGTAAATACGGCAGGAAGCAAAGCCGCGCTCTGCTTGCTCCAACAACACTTCGTCCAGCGCCATCTGCCGCGCACCATCCGCCGTCAGGGTCGGCAATAGACGTATTTTGTGCCTCATGGCCGTGTTAAATCGTACGCAACACACCTGGCCCGCGCGGCTGTCCGCAGCCATTCTGGGCTGAGTTGCTCCTGGTGTTTAGAACCAGGCAACTTCCATCGGCTTGCCCGCCCGGTTGTCATCAAGGATAGTGTGGTCAAGGCAGTTTTCGCAGAAATTTATCACCTTTTGCGAATCAGATCGGCCCTTCACAGGAGCGTTACTTATTAGCGCATGCAGGCTAGCGTCAACAAGATCGCAACAACTTGTGTGGACAGTATCCCTGTGGCGAGAATGCTACAATAACTCAACAGCGAGACGAAGTTCACGAAGGACAGCCTGATGCACACGTTTAGACCGCTTGCGTCCATGTGCAAACTAACGCCAAGGCAGTCCAAGGGCATCCGACCCTATCGCGAATGAAGTGCCCCGTCTCGCAGCGCTACTGCGCCAACAACGAACGCGCATCGTCCTATTCGCGCCCTACGCAATGGCAAGGTGTTCTCGGGAGCACTAGCCCCATGGCTGGAATGGTGGAGATTCATGCGCAAAACTCCAGAGGCAAGCTTTGAAATAATGGCGCTAGCTGCAATCCTCCTGGGGCTGGATTGGCGCAAGTTTTTGCCCAAAAGGTGGTAGAGGGGAGATGCCAGGATTGGGCAATTCCGCGTTCACTCGTTAAGGGTATGGCGGACGAAGTCGCTAAAAGGGGAAGACGCCCGACTGTGGCGCCGGTCGGAACAACTCTCTGCGCTGTTTCAGGGTGGTAGGTGTCTTTGTAGTATCGCCCGGGTGCGGTTCGATGCTGAAGTGAAACATTTCATAAACCGCGATCTGATCTGGAATGTATGGTGTCTGGTAGGTGCGTAAGAACGAGCCAGAGAGCCAAATTGCACCTGGCCTAGTGGCAGGCTGTACCTCTCCTAAGAGCCGGTGGGATCGATCTAATGCGTGGGAAGCGTTCAAGGGCTGCACGATAGCTGGTGACGTACTTAGGGAAACTGGTAGCAGCAAGCAACTCGTCGGCCAGAACAACGGGCTGGTCGTCGGCGGCACTGTTTAGGTTCGCAAGTACCTGCAAGTACCTGGGCATCTTCGCCTAGCTGCAGGCGTGCTAATGGACTTCCAGACTCGGCATGTGAAGCATGTTGAGAGTCGTTGCTCCAGTGCTGGTATGTCGTCCACATTGGGGCGGCCGACCATCTTGGTAATCGGCCAACTGCAAACTCCCCGGCATGCATGCACTGACCCACGCAGCCCCCATCCCTGACGGGAGAGCGGAGCGTGTCGGCTCTTGCTTCACCCAGGCGGGTAGTTCAGAGCCCACGGCCTGACCATCTCCAAGCCAAGAGAGAAACTGACGCAGCAAATGGATTGGTAGCGTTGGTTGCGCGGTTACCGGTGGGGTCGTAGAAGTTAGGAGCGTCTTCCTCAGGCGGCAGTTGTTTGCTTTACTTGCTTGTACCGTAGCCAATCTGGATCGACATCTTGGTTTCGTCGTCGTGCGCGCCAGGATCAGCGGCGTACCCGAAGTGAAACTTGCCATCGCGGAAGATGACGCTGATCGACAAGAACGTGCCGCCGTCCCACTCGCCGGCTTTGCCGATGTCCAACACTGGCTCATCGCCCGACCTAGTCCATTTCAAGCCGTCGGGCGAGGTGGCATGCCCGACGCGCCAGGCCGGTCCCCGCCCTTTATAGGTGCCGCTGCCGAGATAGAACATGTGAAAGCCATCCGGGAGTTTCAGCACACAGGGGCAGGCGTGCGAGTGCTCGTCCCAACTCCCTTTCGGACCGAGCGGCAGGACTGGATCGGGCAGTTTCTTCCATTTGATGCCGTCCTCTGAAACAGCCATGTAGTTCTTGAACTCCCAGACTTGCTTTCCATCCTTGGTAACCTTACCGCCGTCGCAGTAGTAAAGGTAGAACTTGTTCTCAGCGACGCGGACTACCTTCGGATCGGCATGATCTTCATAGACACGCATCGGTTCGCTCCAGCGAAAACCGTCTTTCGAGGTTCGCATCTGCATTCCTTGCAGGCCTGCATGGCCGCCGGCATAGTAAAGGCGAAAAGTATCGCCCACCTTGATTGCGTATGGCATGCTGCCGCCGAAAAGCGGGTTCTTCTCATACCAAGACCAGTGGATACCGTCCAGAGAGGTGGCTAGACCTAGGTTTTTCCGTTTGCCGAATTGGGCGCCTTCGGTATAGAGCAAGAACTTCTCGCCCGCATCCAGCACGGTAAAGCAACCGAGGGTTTGGTCGTTCCACGAGCCTTTCGCTCCAACTTTGAGTACCGGATTGTTAGGATGACGCACCAGATTACGGGCCAAATGGGTGTAGTTGATTTTTCCTGCTCCCGTTTTCTCTTCCTCACCCAGGTTAATGACCAGCCGGCAGCCCCAGTCCTGGATGTAGGCGGTCACGTAGTCGGTGTATTCGGGGTGGTAATAATGGCGGTAAGCGCTGCGGGCATACTTGCCGTGGCGGAACCACGAACCGCCACGCACGACTTTATACCGGCCTGTTTGCGGCCCAGGTGGATCAACCAGGGGCGAGGTCAGGTAGTAATCAGGGTCGTACCAGTCTGCACACCATTCCC
>BEIM01000173.1 GCA_002898995.1 bacterium HR36 | reverse complement strand
TCCTGCTGGCGAAAGGGCAAACTGGATTGAGCACGGCTTTCGACCTGCCCACCCTCATGGGACTGGATAGCGATGACCCGCGCGCGGCCGGCGAAGTCGGACGCCTAGGTGTTGCCATTGACACCCTAGATGATATTCATGACCTATATGCGAATATAGACCTGCATCAAGTCTCCGTCTCCATGACCATCAATGCGTCCGCTATCATAATCTTCGCGTTCTTCCTGGCACATGCTCGCGAACGCGGTTTCGATTGGAGGAAACTCCGCGGCACAATTCAGAACGATATTCTCAAGGAGTTTCATGCGCAAAACGAGTTTGTCTTTCCGCCGGAGCCTTCGGTCAGATTAGTGGTGGACGTTATTGAATTTTGCACGGAGCACGTCCCCCAATGGAACACGGTGTCCATTAGTGGCTATCACATCCGCGAAGCAGGCGCCACCGCAGTGCAGGAATTAGCTTTTACCCTGGCCGATGGCTTTCATTATGTCGAGAAGAGTTTAGAACGCGGTTTGGATATAGATCGTTTTGCCCCACGACTTAGTTTCTTTTTCAACGCCCACAATGACATTTTCGAGGAAGTGGCAAAATATCGGGCGGCGCGCGTGCTCTGGGCCAAAGCAATGCGTGATCGTTATGGCGCCCGGAATCCGAATTCCTGGAAATTACGGTTTCATGCGCAAACAGCCGGCTGCACATTGCAGGCGCAACAACCTGAGGTCAATCTTATTCGCGTAGCTTATCAGGCGTTGGCGGCAGTCTTAGGGGGATGTCAATCTTTGCACACCAATAGTTTAGACGAAACGCTTTCGTTGCCTACAGAACGCACGGCTACTTTGGCGCTACGTACGCAGCAGGTGCTGGCTTACGAAACCGGCGTGACCAATACAGTGGACCCGCTGGGCGGCAGTTATTATGTCGAAGCTCTCACGCGACAAATGCAGCGGGAGGCTGAAGCTTACTTTGAGCGCATTGAGGAAATGGGAGGCGTGATTGCCGGTATCGAAAACGGCTTTTTCCGCCGGGAAATTGCCGAATCGGCTTACGCCTACCAGTGCGAAGTGGAAGCACGCAGGAAAATCATAGTCGGTGTGAATGCGTTTGTGGAACCGGAGGAAACACAACTGGAAATTTTGCGTTTAGACCCGGCGGTCGAACGAGAACAGATCGAGCGGCTCCGCAAGATCAAGGCGAGTCGAAGTCAAGAGGAGGTGACACGTCAATTAACGGCCATTCGGCGAGCGGCCGAGCGCGGCCAAAACCTTCTGCCCGTGCTCATTGAAGCTGCCAGCGCTCGGGTCAGTGTCGGTGAAGCTACGCAGGCGCTGGCTGATGTCTTCGGACGCTATGAACGCCCCCCGACGTGGTAACATGAACACAAAGAATCAGCGGATAGTCCTGGCAAAGGTCGGCCTTGACGGACATGATCGCGGTATCAAGGTGGTTGCGCGCGCCTTACGGGACGCGGGTTTTGAAGTGATCTATCCAGGATTGTGGCTTAGTCCCGAAGCGGTAGTGCGGGTGGTAGCCGAAGAAGATGCCCCGTGGCTAGGTATCAGCCTCCTCAGCGGCACACACCTCGTCTTAGTACCGAAAGTATTAGAGCTCCTGCGACAGCAAGGTCTCAGTCATGTCCGTGTCGTAGTGGGAGGCACTATTCCCGAGGAGGATGTGGCACCTTTGCTGGCCTGCGGAGTGGCTAAGGTATTTGGGCCAGGATCTTCCCTGGCGGATATTGTAAGCTATTTCAAAAGCGAAGCGTATCATGAGCGCACGCGATGTAACTCCGGATGAATCCAGTGAATTACAGGGATTATGGCAAGCCGCTAAGCAAGGTGACAGGCGGGCCTTGGCGCGACTGCTGACACTCGCAGGTCAATCCGAACACAAACCAACACTTTACCGTCTCCTCGCACACTCCTCGCCGCCACGCTCAAGCTTAGTTAGCGCCATCACCGGCAGTCCAGGAGCCGGGAAAAGCTCTCTCATCGGTAAAATGTTACCGCTGATTCGACAGCAGGGCCATACCGTAGCGGTGTTGGCCTGCGACCCAAGAAGCCCGCTCACCGGCGGCGCGCTATTAGGAGACCGCATTCGCATGCCTGTAACAGTGGAGGATCAGGGGATCTATATTCGCAGCCTGGCCACTCCACCAGGAAGGCAGGGCATTGCCGAAAGCTTAGATATCAGAGTGGGCATATTAGAACATAGCGGCTTCGATTGGATACTGGTGGAAACGGTCGGAGTGGGTCAGGGGGACGTCGCGGTTCGCGACTTGGTAGATTGTGTAGTGTTGCTCATTCCGCCAGAGAGCGGCGACGAAATTCAGTGGGAAAAAGCGGGCTTATTAGAATTAGCGGACTTAGTGGTGGTGAGTAAGGGAGACATGCCCGGGGCAACACGCACTGCCGCCCAATTACAGCAAACCTTGAATTTGCCCGGGTTCCCTCCCAAGCAGATCTTAGTAGTTAGCGTTGCGAGAAATCTAGGGATTGCCGAACTCGTAAAGCAACTACACGAACAGCCAAGACGCCGCCATGCACCAGAGCGACGTGGGCAACGGCTGTTATTGTTAGCGCAGGAAATACTCGCAGAGCGTTTCGCGGAAAGGAAGGACTTAGTCCAGGGTGTGCTTGCCGAGGCGCGGCGACAAGGCTGGGACGATTGGCAAGCAGCCAATGAATTAGTGCACTGGTTGATGACCCATGAATAAGATGCTCACTGGCAAATGAATTGGACGGAGGAGAAATAGGAGGAAGGAGAATGAAAGCGGTAATATTTGAGCAACACGGCGGCCCGGAGGTGTTGCAGGTGCGGGACGTGCCGATGCCGACGTTGGAAGAAGACGAGGTGCTGGTGGAAGTGCGCGCATGTGCGCTGAATCACCTGGATATTTGGGTGCGGCAAGGCTTGCCAGGAGTGGCACCGATGCCGCATATAGGGGGCTGCGAGGTAGTTGGCGTGGTGGCGGCGATGGGTCCCAAGGTAAATGGATTGCAAGTGGGACAGCGCGTGCTTATTGCTCCTGGACTACTGCCGCGGCAGGTAAGCGACTGGACGACTGCGGGTTTAGACCACCTCGACCCAGACTATCGCATTCACGGTTACCAAACCCAGGGAGGTTTGGCGGAGTTCAGCAAGGCCCGGGCGTGTGATGTCATACCGATAAGCGAGGCGTGGCCTTGGGAAGAGTGGGCAGCAGTGCCACTGACCTTTCTGACCGCCTGGAACATGCTAATCCGTCGGGCAGGGTTACAGCCTGGGGACGACGTCTTAGTCATGGGTGCCTCCGGTGGCGTCGGAGTGGCGGCGATTCAGATTGCCAAGTACGCGGGCGCCCGCGTCTTCGCGGTAGCAGGCGGTCCCGGAAAATGCAAAAAAGCTGAGCAGCTGGGCGCCGACTATGTGCTGGATTACACGAAGCAAGACATAGCCAGCGAAGTCCGCAAAATCACCAACGGACGCGGTGTGGACATAGTCTTCGAGCACGTGGGAGCTGCGCTGTGGTCGGCGGCTCTGAAATCCTTGGCGCGCAATGGCCGGCTGGTAACTTGCGGGGCCACGACCGGGCCAAGGGTCGAACTGGATCTGCGGTTCTTCTTCACCCAGCAGTTGGTAGTCACTGGCGCCTATATGGGCAGCCGTCATGATTTGCTGACCGTGTTGCGGCTGGTCGAACGGCGAGAGCTGCGCCCGGTCGTAGATTCGGTTTTTTCGCTGGAACAGACGCGGCAAGCCCAGGAGTACATGGAACAGCGCCGCATGTTCGGCAAGATTGTCGTCCGCGTCGGGAAATGACCAGGGCCTGGGCTATGGGGTACAATGCCAGTGTGAGCTGAAGCCTATCACTCTGAGGAGCCAATTGGCTGCGAATCCCCGACCTTAGCCCTAGCCATGAACAGCTTACGAGACCGTCTCAGGTCGCTGGAAGACAACATAAACAGCGTGCTACTGGGCAAGCCAGAGGTTGTCCGCCTGGCTGTGGTCGCCCTGTTAGCGGAAGGACATATTTTGATTGAAGACGTGCCAGGTGTGGGCAAGACCCTGTTGGCCAAGGCTTTGGCACGCAGCATAGACGGGGTGTTCCATCGCATTCAGTTTACGCCCGATTTGCTGCCAAGCGATGTAATCGGCACGAGCGTTTTTCATCCTTCGACCAACGAATTCGTGTTCAAACCCGGGCCAATCTTCGCCCACATCGTGCTGGCTGACGAAATCAATCGGGCCACGCCACGCACGCAAAGTGCGCTATTAGAGGCAATGAGCGATCGGCAAGTTTCCGTGGATGGAATAACGTATCCACTCGAACCCCCGTTTCTGGTGGTAGCGACCCAGAACCCTTACGAATATCAAGGCACCTACCCATTGCCGGAGAACCAGTTGGATCGTTTTGCACTGCGTTTGCGCGTCGGTTATCCGGACCGACAAGTAGAGCGCCAGGTGCTAGCGCAGCACCGTTTGGGCGAGCCAGTCGAGGCACTGCAACCAGTGCTCAAGCGCGACGAAATCCTTGCTATGCAGGCGGAAGTGCGCCAAGTTCGCCTGGACGAAACTCTTTATGACTATCTTCTAGACCTAGTTTCCGCCACACGGCAGCGGGAAGATGTGCAGTTGGGAGTCAGCATACGGGGAGCGCTAACGCTCTATCGGTGTGCCCAAGCCTTGGCGTACTGCGAAAACCGAGACTTTGTGGTGCCGGATGACATCAAACGCCTGGCCATTCCCGTGTTAGCGCATCGCATTTTTCCTCTCGGCTATCGTTATAACGGCCAGGTGCAAAACAGCGAACAAATCATCGCGGAAATTTTGGAACAGACACCCGTGCCCGTTTGACTGCGGTGACATTCGCAGGCTACCCAGCACGCGGGACAGATGCGTATTAGGAGGCAGATGCCATGAGTGCGGTACTGCTGGAGAGGGAGACGAAGACGAGCGAGTCGGTGGTGGAAGCGAGGCCCGGAATGCTGGTTGAGGCTGCGTTGGCCGAAGACGAAGCCTTATACGAGGTCGAGTATGGACGACGCGTGGAGAAACTTATGAGTGCAGTGGACAGCGCTTTTGCAAGCGAACTGGGAAGTAGGTTGTTTTTGTTCCTGCAGGCGCAGCGGAGCGGCCGCGTGATCGTGGAAGGCATGTTCATTCTGGACACGGAGCGGGATTTGCGACGGCGGCCTGATGTGGCGTCTATCTCGGCGCAGCGTTGGCCCCTGGACAAGCCGCTGCCAGCCCAAGGCGATTGGCCAGTTGTCCCCGACTTGGCAGTGGAAGTCGTCAGCCCGTACGAGACAGTAGAAAGACTCACACAGAAGGTGGATGAATATTTTCGCTATGGGGCCAGGCAGGTGTGGGTGGTAATGCCGCGGTTGCGGCGGGTGTACGTGTACAGCAGTGCGACGGCGGTGCGGATATTGACGGAACAGGAGGAATTGGAGGGCGGGGAGGTGGTGCCAGGATTTCGGCTAAAGCTGAGCGAGCTTTTTGCTGCCGTGCCTGTGGAAACTTCGGCTTCGTGAAAAGCACTCTTACGCTAGCGTACCAGGTGCACACAGCGAGCAAAGGAGTCGGGAAACTAGTACACCATGCAAGTGCAATCAAAAATCCGCAATCGCATTCGCCTGAGTTGGGAGGGTATATTCTGGGTGCTGTTGGCGGCGGTGTTGCTGACGCAGGGATGGTACCGCAGTGTAGGGCTCTTGGCGTTTCTGGCCTTTTTTATGTTTGCGTTGCTGGGGCTGCAGGCAGGTTATATTCTTTGGAGCCGCCGTAACTTACGACGAGTGCAAGTAAAAAGGCGGCTACCCGATGTCGTATTTGCGGGCGAGCCTTTTGTCCTGGAACTGGAGCTTTCAAATCCTGGGCGACGGCAACTGGGGTTGTGTGTCGAAGACTTCAGCGATGAAGGGAGATTGCAATGGTATGTGCCCCTGTTACGCCGCGGAGAAAAGCTGAAACTTCGGCAACACACGGTAATAGAACGGCGTGGTCGGTTCCGCTGGACTGCGATACGCCTCAGCACAGGTTTTCCGCTCGGGTTGCTACGGCGCGAAGTGGTGATAGAAGATGAGGCGGAGCGCGTGGTTTATCCTGCGTTAGGGGAGATCAACCTGCGGCATGTTGAAGGCGCGCTGGAACTTCTGCCACCCCGCACGCCTTGGCCCAAACCATGGTACCGGCCGATGCCCGGGGCGGAATTTGAATTCCACAGGCTGCGTGAGTATCGTAGCGGTGACAGTCCCCGCTATGTGCACTGGCGCAGCTCGGCTCGTCTGGGCAAATTGCTGGTCAAGGAGATGGAGCCACCCAGCAGTGAGCAGGTTCTGCTGGTGGTGGAAGCATGGCGGCCTGAGGGTACGCTGACCGCTGGTGACCAACCCGCCGCTTATCCTCCCCTTGAAGATGCGTTGAGCTTGGCTGCCACTTGGATGGCGGCGCTGAATCGTGACCCAGGGCGTCGCGTCGCTTTGCTGGTTTTAGATCGCACTCCACGTTTCTCCACAGAAGAGACCGGGACCGTACATTACTGGGCTTTGATGGAAAGTGTGGCCCTCGTGGACGGGTGCACAGTTTCCCTAGTCCACAATTGGGCAACGCATTTGCCCCGCCAGTGGTTGGGAGCCCCAGCAATCTGGATCACTTCTCGGCCCGATGGGAAACCTCCACCCGCTTCCCTTGTGAGGTTGGCTCTTTTTGTGAACGTGCACGATCCAGCCGTGCGAAGCTGGTATAATCCGCCCCCTAAGAGCCGAACGTTGTTTCATAATCCGCGGGAAGATATATTGACATAGTCCGATAAGAAAAACGGTCAGGTCGGGACGCCGCTAAAGAACCTAGGCCGGCAGCGCAGGAGGCTGGTCCAACCGTCCAAGGGCAGCAAAAAGTTTTTCGCCAGCAGGATGGTGATGCAGCCAGGCAAAACTATGCGAAGCAACAGCATCTTCTTTCTCAGCCACTGGTTGGCATTTAGTCTGGCGCTGGCGTGTCTGGCCGCGGTCGACACAACCGCGCCATGGTGGCTATATCCAGCGTTGTGGATGGCGCTTACTGGCCTGATGGCCTTCCCAAAAAGGAAGAGTCTTGGCGTATGGACGGCTAACTTAGTCGGCCTGGTTCTGATCACCGCTTGGCTTGTCTGGGTAGGACTGGAGCTGTACCACCAGGAAGTAGAGGGTTTGGCTGTTCCCGCGGATGATTGGTTGCGGATTGGGTTCGTCCGCGGAGGCACGCTGCTGGTGCTGTTGCTACTGGCAAAGTGGCTTCGCCCCCGTTCGGCTGGCGACTACTGGATGATGCACGCCCTAGCCTTAGTGCAAGTGGTGCTGGCGTGTGCCACCTTACC